>JAFMHE010000116.1 GCA_017854675.1 Paracoccaceae bacterium
CGCTCTGAAAAATGACGTTCTAGAAAGACTTTCGGCACGCCGCTCACCAACCGTTCAGAGAATTCTCCAAGTCTGGCAAATTGGATGACCTTATGGTCAATGTCAGTCCCGAGAATACGGATGTCGAGGTGATCCGCGTCTGGAATGACATCGAGCAGGGTCATCGCAATTGAAAACGCCTCCTGACCGTTTGAACATCCAGCTGACCAGATCCGCAATCGACCGCCGTTGCGCAGGTCAGTGAGGCGCCCCTTGGCGTTTTCTTTCAAAAAATCGAAATGATGGTTCTCGCGGAAAAAATGCGAAACGTTTGTGGTCAGTGCAGAAATAAGATGGCTGCGTTCGTCAAGACCACGATCGGATTCAATGAGCTCGCAATAGGCGCTGAACTCCGTCAGGCCAAGATGGCGCAACCGGTGTCGCAACCTGGACTGAATCATAGAGCTCTTGGTTTCCACAAGTGTTAATCCGCTCTCTCGATATGCGAGTTCCGCAATTGCGCGAAAGCTGGCAGCGTCAAGGTGGAAGTTATCCGCAGCTTTGAGCATCAGGCTGCAATTCCTTCTTGAACAACAATCGTTGCGGCAAGGTTCAGCACCCGGATCATGCGTTTGTCGATAAGAGTTAACGCGCTGACAACACCAGCGGATTGCCCGGGCGAGATTTCTGGCGGCGCTTGAAGATCGTTGGACGTAAGCGCAACGATGTCAGAGACAGCATCCACCAAAAGCCCCGTCATGGAATCCTCGTGTTTGACAACGATAATGACATTGCGCGCGGTTTGCTCTCTTGCAGCCAGATCAAGACGCGCGCCTAGATCCATCACTGGCAATACAGTGCCGCGCAGGTTTATGACGCCTTTCATGTAGTGCGGCGCATGGGGCAGGGGGGTGGCCTGGGTCCACCCGCGAATTTCGCGAACTGACATGATATCCAGCGCATACTCTTGGTCGGCCAGACGGAATGTCAAAAGTTCGATTTTGGGAGGTGCTACCGTGTCCGTCATGCCGGGACTCCTAAGTCAATGAGGTTTCGCAATGACACGACTTCAGATACCATGCCGTCAATAATGTCCGCTGGATCAACGATCAGTGCAATCTGACCGTCACCAAGAATAGTTGCCGCAGCAATGCCCGGCGCTCTGTAAAAACCCTCATCCAAGCCTTTTATGACGACCTGCCGCTGATCAACAATATTGTCGATGATGAGTGCCGATTGGCTTTCATCTTCGCGCGCAATGATGAGAATGACCGCGTTCTCAAAGGTCTTCATTGGCTTACGGTAGCCAAGGGCCGCGCCAAGATCAAAAACAGGGACAAAGCCACTGCGCACCTTGATAACGAAACGATCAGGGCTCACCATTTCTACGTCCTGATCGGTCAACGTCAGGGTCTCCACAACAAGATTTAACGGAAGGACCAGCGTTTGGCCTGCAACTTCAATGACCATCCCGTCCAGAACTGCCAACGTAAGCGGCAAAGAGATAGAGAAAACAGTACCTTCGCCGGACGTCGATGAAATCGTTATCCGCCCCCCCAGCGCTTGGATGGCGTTACGTACGACGTCCATCCCAACGCCCCTTCCAGAAAGGTCTGAGACGACGCTTGCTGTTGAAAACCCCGGCAAAAACAAAAGGTTGTCGATTTCAGCATCGCTAAGCTTGGTCTCTGCAGGGATAAGCCCCTTGTCGATTGCGATCTGCAAGACTTTCGGTCGGTTTATGCCCCCGCCATCGTCGGATACTTCGATCACAACCCTGCCGGATCGGTGTGCTGCCGACAGGCTCACGTTGCCTTGGGCTGATTTGCCAGCGGCAACCCGGGCATCAGCGCCTTCCAGTCCATGATCTACTGCATTCCTGATCATGTGGGTTAGTGGGTCCGCCAGACGTTCAATGACTGTTTTGTCGACTTCGGTGCCTTCACCAATTGTGTGAAATCGAACTTCTTTATTTATTGCGGATGAGGCTTCGCGAATGATCCGCGACATCCGTTGAAACAGTGATTTGACCGGCTGGGCGCGGATCATCATGACCGAGTCCTGAATATCGCGTGTCAGGCGCTGGAATTCCTCAAGGCCGTTCATGGCATCTGAATGCGGTGATAGGCCCGATTGCTCAAGGCTTTGGCTTAGCATGGCCTGATTGATAACAAGTTCGCCTACAAGGTTTACCAGCCGTTCAATACGGTCAAGATCGACACGCACGACAGATTTGGCCGGGGCTGCATTAGCTTGTTTCTTTTCGCTTGCCGTTGTGTTGACGGCAGCAGGGATGTCCTTTGGCAGCGGGGTAACCAAGGGCGCAGGTTCAGATGGTGTCTCAGCAGGTTCAGGCTGCGGGGTCGCATCCTCTTGGGACTGAGATACATCAAGTTTGCATAGCCCCTCAACGAAATCGAAAACGGATAGGATATCGTCCCTTGATCCGTCGGTTTTCAGGGAAATCTGCCAACACAGGTGCGGGACAACTGGCGAAATATTGGCAAATTCGGGGAGCTGATCTGCATCCAGAACAACAGTCGCGTCGCCCAAAGCGCTGAGATTACGCAACAGTAATGCTGCTTCATTGCCCGTTTCAAAAAATCCGGCGGCAGGCATAAATTCTATCAAAAAAGTCTGACGCGAGGCATGAAAAGGTTGATCAAGCGTTGGCAATGCACCTTGTTCAGGCTCTTCGAGCTCCGGCTCGCCATCGTCATCAAAGCCAAGGTCCAACGCAATGCCCATTGGCTGAAATTCAATGTCCGGTTCATCGTTATCTGTTTTGGCTTCCGACCCCAAAAACCCATCAAGCAGCCCAAGCAACGTCTGTGTCTCGGCATCGGGCAGCGCCGCCCCGTCGCAACTGATCCTGACCAGATCAGAAAGGTGATCGGCGGCCTGAAAAAACACCTTTAGCGCGTCTCCCGAGACGACCATGCGACCCGCGCGCACCTCGTCCAGAACCGTTTCATAGCGGTGTGCGAAACGAACAAGTGCTTCAAGGCCAAAGGCACCTGCGCCCCCCTTGATGGAATGTACCGCTCTGAACACAACGTTGATCGTTTCTGGATCATCCTCACCGCTTTCGATAGTCTCCAACCCGTCTTGAAGCGCTTCAAGAAGTTCCTCGCACTCAATAAAGAACGAGGCGCGAATTTCTGCCATTGGGTCGATTTCGGCGCTCATACTGGCTATCCTATCCTGCGACCATGTTGAGTGCTTTTACCAGTTTGCTGGGATCAAATGGTTTCACGATCCACCCGGTCGCACCCGCTGCTCTTGCGCGCTGTTTAAGCTCCGGGGCCGCTTCGGTAGTGAGGACCAATATGGGCACAGCACGGTGCTTTTCCTGACTGCGCACAGCGTCGATAAAGCCAAAGCCATCCATGCGGGGCATGTTGATATCGGTGATAATGGCGTCGGGTGTGATGCCTTCCAACACTTCAATGCCGTGAATGCCGTCGTCGGCTGTGTGTACGGTAAAGCCGGCCGGCAAGAGGGCCAGTTTGATCATGTCGCGCATGGTTCGGCTGTCATCGACCGCAAGAATATTCAGGCTCATGGTGCGCCCTCCGAAATCAGGGTGGGCGTTGCACCCATGGTGCGAAACTGGACCTCGAGCGCGTCACTGACATTTACGAACGCCAGTTGATGGCCGGTTGCCCGCACAGCCCTTGCCGCAGCAATCAGCGTTTGCAGGCACAGCGCACCCACATGCGTCACTTGATCCATGTCGAGCGTGACATCAGCCGACAGATGCCCGCCGAGTAGCTCATGCAAAGGCCCGACCGCACGGATATCCAGCTTTCCCTCAAGAGCAATCACCTCAGTCATATGGAGGCCAGAAAACGTCTGTGTAGGGCTGTGTCATGGCGCGCTCCGGATCAATTGATTTGACCATGTCTAGAGCGCAGGACGTTAAGACCGCGTTACCAGCCGCCAAATCAGACCGACATAACCGGGGCGCACAAAAAAGGGCCCTTGCAGATGCAAGAGCCCCAATTCGACGCAGAAAACCGTATTACGGCATATGTTTAGCAGATTTATCCGCGACGGCGTCCGCCCACGCGGCCCGCGCGCCCGCGTCCTTCTTGGCCCGCCTTTGGTGCAACTTTGTTGAATTTGATCCAATCACCGCCGTGCGGGTCACGGTCAAACAGGAAGTTCGCCGCGCGGATCGCTTCCATTTCCTTGCCCGGACGCGGGATCGTTGACCCCATGCCGAACAGCTGTACAAACGCCTCGTCGTCCATGCCCTCGGGCAGGATCAGCCCCAATGCCTCAAGCTCTGCTTTCTTTTCGGCGATCTTTGCTGCGTTGATCGGCAAGGCGACCGGATTCATGATCGCCGAAGTCATCCCCGCGCCCATCGCCATCGGCAGGAACGCGTTGTTTATCCCGTGGCGGTTGGGTAAGCCAAAGCTGATGTTGGATGCGCCACAGGTCGTGTTCACGCCCAATTCTTCGCGCAGGCGACGCACAAGCGTGAATACCTGATGGCCAGCCGTTGCCATCGCACCGATCGGCATGACCAGCGGGTCCACGACGATGTCATGTGCTGGAATGCCGAAATCTGCGGCGCGCTCGACAATCTTTTTGGCTACGGCAAACCGGACATCGGGATCTTCGGAAATACCCGTGTCATCATTGGAAATTGCCACGACCGGCACGTTGTATTTCTTGACCAGCGGCAGCACCAGTTCAAGGCGTTCTTCCTCACCGGTGACGGAATTCAACAACGGGCGACCCTCGCAGGCCCGCAATCCATTCTCAAGCGCGCCGGGCACAGAACTGTCGATGCAAATCGGCAGATCACAGACCGCTTGCACGCGCGCAATCATCTCGGGCATCAGGATCGGCTCAACAAAGTTGTTGTCTGCATAACGCGGGTCTTCGGCCATCTTGTTGGAGAAAACCGCGCCGGAATTCACGTCTAGGATGTTCGCGCCCGCGTTCATTTGTGCAACGGCATCCGCCTCGACACGGCTGAAATCGCCGCGCTCCAGTTCTTCGGCCAGAATTTTGCGGCCCGTGGGGTTAATTCGCTCTCCGATGACACAGAACGGCTGATCAAAGCCGATGATGGCCGTTTTGGTTTTGGATTCGACAATCGTGCGTGTCATTAGAAGATCCTTCAGGAAACGTTTGCAGGAACGGCAGAAGCGCCGCCATTGTCGATGGCCCAAGTGGCGTTGGTCTTGATCCCGCCCAGCGGGAAGAAATGCACATGAGAGATGTTGAAATCCGGGTTCGCGGCCTTGTGCAGGGCAAGCTCGTTCAGGATGTCTGTCGGCTCATACGGCAGCAGCAACTTGGTCACATCCATCGCGCGCTTTTGCAGCACTTTGAGGGAGGGGCCGACGCCGCATGCGATGGCGAATTTGATCAGGGTTTGCAGCTTGGCGGGGCCAGCAATGCCGATATGAACGGGCAGGGTGATGCCCGCCTCTTTCAGGCTGTCGGCCCACGCGATGATCGGCTTGGCTTCAAACGCGAACTGCGTTGCAATTGCCATCTTGGCATCGGTGCGGGTCTGGAAATCGTTTTTCCACTTCAGCGCGGCGTCAACGCCCGCAGTGCCCTTGGCATCAATGTCGCGGTTGCCTTCGGGGTGGCCTGCGACATGCAGGTTCTCGAACCCGGCCTGATCAAACAGGCCGCTTTCCAGCAATTGCATGCTGTCGCTGAAATCACCATGCGGGGTCGTCACACCCCCTGCCAACAGAAGCGCCTGCTTGACGTTTGCCTCACCCTGATAGCGGGCAATCCAGTCAGCCAGCATCGCCTTGTCCTTGATGATGCGTGCAGGGAAATGCGGCATTACGTTGTAGCCATCCGCCGCGAGACGTTTTGCGGTCGCAACCATGTCGTCAATCGGGGTGCCTTCGATATGGGCAACATAGACGCGGGTGCCCGCGGGCAAAAGATCGCGGAAATCCTCAACCTTTTCAGCGGTGCGCGGCATCACTTCGATTGAATAGTCTTTCAAGAACGCTTCGACCTCGACACCGGTGGTGACGGGTGCCTCTTTACGGCGGAAATTCAGCAGGGACATGATTTTCTCTTTCATAATTGAGGTGCGGCCTAAGCGGCTGCCCAACCATCATTGTCAATCAGCACCTTCAGTGCCGCTCGGTCGTATTCAGCATCTATGCGTGCGACTTCGGCGTCGGCCACGGCGGCATCTTCGCCTTCAACGGAAAAAGGCGCAGCTTTGCGCCATTCGGCCAGATAAGCGTCACTGTCGCCAGCGCCAACTTTCATCGCGGCACGGTCAATCGCTTGCTCGAAACGTTCAGGCAGCACGCGTTTGGCCGCGCGTCTGCCCTTGCCCACGATGACTTGGGCCGGGATGTCGCGCCAGTACACGATGATAACGTCAGCCATGGGCCTGATTCCTCATATTTGCTTTTCGATCTCTAACGGCAAGCCCCCCCGGATCAGCGTCGTTTTTCGACTTACGATGGGCTGTCCGCGACCTGTGCCAGTTAGATAGCGCGCGCAAGCCAAAGTCGCGAGGGGCGCGCGCCTCCAAAGTATTCACAATGAACATGAGAGGTGCCGCAACACCAAAAGACGAAGAGCGTTTGTGTGAAGCAGTCTATTTCACAAACCGGCCCCCTTCACGCTTGCACGAACCCGTTCGCACGACTACCTTATGCTCAACTCGTTTTGAAAGGCGCATATCATGGCGCCACAGCGTCCCAAAGGTGCGGGTGCGCTCGATAAGGACAACAGACCGGCTCTGAGCCCCGCGCCAGTTCCGCCCAGATCTACAGAGCTATACGCGGCCCTTGATCTGGGCACAAATAGCTGCCGCATGTTGATCGCACAGCCCAAGGGCAGCGGTTTTCAGGTGGTCGATAGTTTCTCGAAGTCCGTCCAATTGGGGGCAGGGCTTGAGAAAACCGGGCGCTTGTCGCGCGGATCAATGTCGCGCACCATTCAGGCGCTTCGGATCTGCCAGCAAAAGCTGCGCCGCAACAAGGTCGTCCGGATGCGTCTGGTTGCCACCGAAGCCTGTCGTCGTGCCAGCAACGGTGCGGAATTCATGCGCCGCATCCAGCGCGAGACGGGTCTGCGCCTTGATATCATCAAGCCCGAAGAAGAGGCGCAGTTGGCCGTTATTTCCTGCGCGCCACTGGTCAATCGCAAGACCGAGAACCTGCTGGTGGTCGACATCGGTGGTGGATCGACCGAACTGGTGTGGATCGACATCTCCAAGGTGCCCAAGCGGGACCGCGCGCAGGCGATCATGCGGCTGCATTCGGGGTTCCATCAGGCGATCACGGATGTACCTGCAGCGCGTGTGGTGGACTGGATTTCGGTGCCATTGGGCGTTGCGACCTTGCGCGACCAGTTCATGGACGTCGAAGACGACGCCGCACGTTTCGCGCTGATGAGTTGGTTCTTTGAGGAAAACCTGTCCAGTTTCACGCCTTATCAATCTGCACAACCGCAAGAGAATTTCCAGATCGTCGGTACATCCGGCACAGTGACCACAGTGGCAGCAAGCCATCTGAACCTGCGCCGCTATGACAGAACCAAAGTGGACGGACTGCGCATGACGTCCGATCAGATCGACAAAGTCATCCGTTCCTATCTGGACATGGGGCCTGTAGGGCGGCGGAACGATCCGCGCATCGGGCAGGACCGTGCAGTCTTGATTATGTCGGGCGCTGCGATATTGCAGGCGTTGATGCGCTGCTGGCCTACGGACAGGCTTAGCGTCGCGGACAGGGGCCTGCGCGAAGGGCTGCTTTATGCGCAGATGTCTGCGGACGGCGCGTTAGAAGAAGGGGACTACTGAGATGGGTAAGACACCGACAGGCAAGAACACTTCGGGGCGCGGTCAGCGCGAGCTGAAGGTCAAGGTCAAATCCGCGCGCGGGCGCACCACCAGCTCAACCCGTTGGTTGCAGCGGCAGTTGAACGACCCTTATGTGGTGCGCGCCAAAAAAGAAGGCTACCGTGGCCGTGCGGCCTATAAGATCATGGAACTTGACGATAAATTCCGGTTTCTGGTGCCCGGTGCCCGTATCGTCGATCTGGGGGCGGCCCCCGGCGGTTGGTGTCAGGTCGCGGTCAAGCGCGCGAATATTTTAGGTGAGCGTGGCGGCAAGGCTGTCGGTACGATCCTTGGCATCGACCTGCAAGAGATGGAGCCCATTGCAGGCTGCGAACTGCACGTCATCGACTTTATGGAGGGCGACGCGGACGAGCGGGTCAAACAAATGCTGGGCGGCAAGGCCGATGTGGTTATGTCCGACATGGCTGCATCTTCATCTGGGCACAAAAAGACCGATCACCTCAAGATTATGGCGCTCTGCGAGGCAGCGGCCTATTTCGCGTTCGACGTGCTGGATGAGGGGGGCACGTTCGTGGCCAAGGTTCTGGCGGGTGGGGCAGAGGCCGATCTGCAAAAGCTGCTGAAACTGAGGTTTACCAAGGTCCACAACATCAAACCCCCTGCAAGCCGCTCTGACAGTTCGGAAAAATTCGTTGTGGCGACCGGGTTCAAAGGCGACCTTGCAGAGAGTTGATTTCGGCGGGTTTTCACCGGGATTGATGTCGGCAAACGCGCCCATCAACGGCCGGTGAACCGGCAACGTCCCGCCTGAACCCAAACGGCCTGTTTTGCGGAAGTCTGATGGCCCATTACGGCCCGAACCAGAGGCTGTGCTGAACCCCTGCAAAATTCGGACTTTTGCTTGTGTGGAAGGGTTTTCTGGCCAATAATAGCTTTATTATTTTAAAGCTATTCCGAGATTTTTTACCATGCTTCAATCTGGTCCCTCAAGCAATATTCCGCATGAGACAGATATTGCTATTTCTGTAGGGTCCGACGGGACGTTTAGTGTCCCTGCCGGGTTCATGCTCTTTTCATCCGAGTTTGGTCGCGTCGGTTCCGATGTGATCCTGCAAGACCCGTCCGGCGCTGTTGTCCGTTTGGTGGACTATTTTGCGGATGACCTGCGCGCTGATGTTCTGTCATCTGACGGCGCCAGTCTTGCAGGCCGTGTTGTCGAACGGTTGGCCGGGCCGCTTTTTCCGGGGCAATATGCCCAGTCAGGGACTGCGCCGCTTGCCGATGCCATCGGTCAGGTAGAGACCGTCAATGGCGGCGCATTCGCCCAGCGCACAGATGGCACGGTTGTCCAGCTTGAGATTGGCACAAAGGTATTTCAGGGCGATGTGGTACGTACAGATCAGGGCAGCACGCTGGGTCTGACATTTACTGACGGCACAATATTTACGCTGGCGTCAGGCTCTCGCATGGTGCTGGACGAGCTTATCTATGACCCGGAAAGCGTTGAAAACTCAGGTATTTTTGATCTGGTCGAAGGCGGATTTGTGTTTATCGCAGGTCAGGCGGCGGGCACTGGTGGGATCGAAATCAACACGCCGGCCGCCACGATGGGCATCCGCGGAACAACCGTATTGGTCGACATCCAGACCACCAATGGTGTGGCCACGGTCACCGTTTCGCTGAACCCTGATCCAGATGGTGGTACGGGCTCGATTGATCTGTTCGATCTGGCCGGTAACCTGATTTCGACGATCACCAACACCGACACCAAATGGATCATCAGACCGCCCTTTACCAATGAACCCCCGATTGAAGTTGAGCGTTTCGCCGCCGATCTGAGTGACGACGCGGTGCTCTTGTCACAGGCCGTTGCGGCGTTTCAGTCCGCGATCGCGCGGGTCGCACGTGGTGAGACATTTGTGGAACTGGATGAAGGCGATAGCGACGCGCCTTTGGACGATCCGGCACCCGATACCGACCTGATCGAAGACGGTGCGGATGAGACCGAAGAGACTGCGCCGCCCCCCCCGCTGGATGAAACCGGCGACGGCAGTGATGCCGGCGAATCAGGATCGGGCAACCCCGAACTTGACGGCACAGACGAACCCCTGCCCGAAAATAACACTCAACCTGCGGATGAAGATGACGCAGGGCTGAACGATACGGCGGGCGGCACACAGGTCGCCTCCAACGGCAATGGTGCGCCCGAATTTGCCCCGATTCCAATCAGGTCGGTCGAGGACACCCCGATCACGGGCCGTCTGCCGGTTACGGACCGCGACGGCGACCCTTTTGAGGTCACATTGGTGCGTGGTGCGCTCAATGGTTCCGTGGTTCTGGACACCGATGGTGTATATACTTACACTCCGAACCCCGATTTCGAAGGAACCGACAGTTTTATCGTTACCGCGCAAGACAGCGAAGGCGCGATCAGCGAAAGCGAGATCA
This sequence comes from Paracoccaceae bacterium, assembly GCA_017854675.1. Taxonomy (GTDB): domain Bacteria; phylum Pseudomonadota; class Alphaproteobacteria; order Rhodobacterales; family Rhodobacteraceae; genus Sulfitobacter. The sequence continues at coordinate 10,241 of JAFMHE010000116.1, forward strand.
CAGTCGTCGTAGACGGCGTGAATGATGCGCCGGTGGTGGATTTCACTCTTGCAGCCGGCAGCGCATTTGAGACTGGACTGAATGCCGGTGAGGTCAGCGGGCGCGCCTCGGGCCGCGTCACATACAGCGATGTGGATGAAACCAGCAGCGCACCCGGCGTATGGAGCATTGCGGCCTCGGCGGCAAATACGACCGCCTTTGGTGTGATCGCGATTGATCCCACGACCGGTGATTGGACCTATGATCTGGACCAGACCGCCGCAGATGTGTTGGCGCAAGATCAAAACGTGGTCGAAACCTTCATTGCCAGCATCACCGATGGTGGCGGCGCCGTGGGTAACACGACCGTCGAGGTCACGATTACGGGCAGCAACGATGGCCCGGTAATCACCT
>JAFMHE010000117.1 GCA_017854675.1 Paracoccaceae bacterium
TATCTGCCTAATGTGCGGAAAACACGACCAGATAGGACAACCCATGCATTTCGGCCTTTCAGAAGAACAAGAGATGATCGTCTCGACCGTCCGTAGCTTTGTCGAGAAAGAGATTTACCCCCATGAAGCCGAAGTAGAACGCACCGGACAGGTGCCTCACGCGCTGGGCGAAGCGATCAAGCAAAAGACCCTCGACCTGGGGTTTTATGCCTGCAATTTCCCCGAAAGCGTCGGTGGCGCGGGCCTGTCGCACACTGACTTTACGCTGGTCGAACGCGAACTTGGACGCGGCTCCATGGCGCTGACGCACTTCTTTGGCCGGCCCCAGAATATCCTGATGGCCTGCAACGACGAACAGCGCGACCGCTACCTGCTGCCAGCCGTACGTGGCGAACGGATGGACGCGCTGGCGATGACCGAGCCGGATGCCGGATCAGACGTGCGCGGCATGAAATGTTCGGCGGTGCGCGATGGCGGCGATTGGGTGGTTAACGGGTCTAAACACTTCATCTCGGGCGCGGAACACGCGGATTTCTTTATCGTCTTCATCGCAACGGGCGTGGATGACACCCCCAAGGGCCCGAAAAAACGCATCACCACATTCCTTGTCGATCGCGGCACACCGGGGTTTGAGGTGCGCGATGGCTACAACTCCGTCAGCCATAAGGGCTACAAGAACTGCATCCTTTATTTCGACAATTGCCGCCTGCCCGACGCGCAGGTCTTGGGTGAGGTTGACGGTGGTTTTGCGGTCATGAACGAATGGCTTTATGCCACGCGCCTGACCGTTGCCGCCTTCAGCGTGGGCCGCGCGCGGCGGTGTTTCGATTACGCGCTGAACTATGCGGCAGAGCGCAAACAGTTCGGGCAGCAGATCGGCAAATTCCAAGGTGTGTCGTTCCAGATTGCCGATATGATTACTGAAATTGACGCCGCCGATTGGCTGACGCTTGCGGCGGCATGGCGGCTGGACCAAGGGTTGCCTGCCAACCGGGAAATCGCCTCGGCCAAACTTTATGCCTCCGAAACCCTCGCTAAAGTCACCGATACGACCCTTCAAATCTATGGCGGCATGGGCCTGATGGATGACTTCCCCATCGAACGGTTCTGGCGTGACGCGCGGGTAGAACGCATCTGGGATGGCACCTCGGAAATTCAAAGGCACATCATTTCGCGCGACCTGCTGCGCCCGTTGGGGGCCTAATGCCGCGCGATCTGAACCGGCTGCTGCGGCCCAAGGCCATCGCGGTCGTGGGCGGGGGTGCCTGGTGTCGGCAAGTGGTCATGCAATGTCAAAAGATCGGGTTTGAGGGCGCGATATGGCCCATGCACCCGTCAGCAGACGACATTTGTGGCCTGCCCGTTTATCGGTCGCTGGGGGAAATGCCATCCGCACCTGACGCGACTTTCATCGGTGTAAACCGCGACGCAACAATCGGCATTGTTTCGCAATTGGCGACAATGGGTGCGGGCGGTGCGGTCTGCTTTGCCTCCGGTTTTCTTGAGGCGCAGGCAGAGGATGCCAGCGGCGCCGACCTGCAACAACACCTGTTGGATGCAGCGGGCGACATGCCTTTTCTTGGCCCGAATTGCTACGGTTTCGTAAACTACCTTGATGGCGCTTTGCTGTGGCCAGACCAGCATGGCGGCAAGCGCGCCGAGAGCGGTGTGGCGATCATCACGCAAAGCTCCAACATCGCGATCAATCTGACGATGCAGAACCGTGGTCTGCCGCTGGCTTATGTTGTGACAGCGGGCAATCAGGCGCAATGCGGTGTGTCCGAAATCGGGCTTTCGCTGCTCGATGACCCCCGTGTCACCGCGCTTGGCCTGCATATCGAAGGGATCGGTGATCTGCGCCAGTTTGAAGCGCTGGCTGCGCGTGCACAAACACTGGGCAAGCCCATCATTGCGATCAAGGTCGGACAATCCGGGCAGGCACGTGCGGCAACGATGTCTCACACCGCGTCGCTTGCGGGTGAGGATGCAGGCGCAGATGCATTGCTGAAACGCTTGGGCATCGCACGCGTCTTTGATCTGCCTAGCTTGTTGGAAACTCTTAAACTGTTGCACGTCGCTGGCCCCTTGCCGCAAAATACACTTGCCACGATCAGTTGTTCAGGGGGCGAGGCCAGCCTTGCCGCCGATACCGCCGTTGCATATGACGTGACCTTTCCGCCGCTGAATGACCGTCAGAAAACCGACCTGCGCGCCGCCCTTGGTCCGCGTGTCGCGCTGGCCAATCCGCTGGATTACCACACTTATATCTGGCGTGACGTGCCTGCGATGACAGCGGCCTTTGCCGCGATGGCGGACCCCGGCGTTGCGATGACGATCCTGATCGTAGATTTCCCCCGCAGTGATCTGTGCGATCCGTCTGACTGGGACTGTGTGATCGAGGCGACGATTGCTGCTGCCGCCCAAACAGGCACGCGCTATGGCATGGCCGCGACCTTGCCCGAACTTATGCCCGAAAGCGTTGCGGAAGCGCTGATTGCCGCGGGTGTTGTGCCTTTTTCCGGTCTGAAAGAAGCGATTGCCGCCTGCGCTGCTGCTGCCATTTCACCTACAGGAAACGTTGCGCCAATTTTGCTGCCAAACACCACCGAAAACGCCAATTTGGTTGCAGAGGGCGACGCGAAAAATGCCCTTGCCCTTCACGGTCTGCGCGTCCCAAGATCACAGCGATGTGCGACGTTGGATGAAGTCAAAGAAGTATCAGGCGACATCGGCTTTCCGCAGGTTCTGAAGGGCGAAGGCGTCGCGCACAAGACCGAGGCTGGTGCGGTAAAACTGAACCTGATGTCCGCAGAAAATACCCACACCGCTGCCGCGCAGATGGCCGCCACTGGCTACTTGATCGAAGAGATGATCACCGGCACCGTGGCAGAGCTGTTGATCGGGGTTGTCCGCGATCCGGCGCATGGATTTGTCCTGACCCTTGGCGCAGGTGGTACGCTGACCGAAATCCTGCAAGACAGCGTTTCATTGTTGATCCCCGCAACCGATACCGACATTCAAACCGCGCTTGGGACCTTGCGCATTGCGCCGCTGCTGGCGGGATACCGTGGCGCGCCCGCAGCCGACATGCAGGCGATCTTGCGTGCGATCCGGTCGGTGCAAGCCTACGCCATTGCTAATGCTGACACCCTGCACGAGATTGAGATCAATCCGTTGATCTGCACCCGAACCGACGCTATTGCCGCCGACGCCCTGTTGCGCCGCGCCTGAAAGGAAACGACATGACCGACAACCCCATCAAAACCCGCCGCGAGGGTGCCATTCTTGAGGTTACGCTGGACCGCCCCAAGGCGAACGCCATCGACCTCAAAACCTCGCGCCAGATGGGTGAAGTGTTTGCCGCTTTCCGTGATGACCCGGACCTGCGCGTGGCGATCATCACGGGTGGTGGGAATAAATTTTTCTGCCCCGGTTGGGATCTGAAAGCCGCATCTGACGGGGATGCGGTGGATGGTGATTATGGGATTGGTGGCTTTGGCGGGTTGCAGGAACTCCGCGATCTGAACAAACCGGTCATTGCTGCGGTGAACGGCATTGCCTGTGGTGGCGGGCTGGAACTGGCGCTTAGCGCTGACATGATCATCGCTGCAGATCACGCGACCTTTGCCTTGCCGGAAATCCGGTCTGGGACCGTGGCAGATGCTGCATCAGTGAAACTGCCCAAACGCATCCCCTACCACATCGCGATGGAACTGCTGCTGACAGGCCGCTGGTTTGATGCCCAAGAGGGCAAGGGGTGGGGCTTGATCAACGAAATCCTGCCCGCCGATCAGTTGATGGACCGCGCATGGGAATTGGCGCGGCTGCTCGCCTCCGGTCCGCCGCTGGTCTATGCCGCGATCAAGGAAATCGTGCGCGATGCAGAGGATTCCAAATTTCAGGACGCGATGAACCGGATCACCAAACGGCAGCTATCCTCGGTTGATATTCTGTACAGCTCAGAGGATCAGCTTGAAGGTGCGCGCGCCTTTACGGAAAAGCGTGATCCCGTGTGGAAGGGCAAGTAGCGGCCCAAGACAAAACCGAGGGCCGCGCGCCTTTAACTTAGGTCTTTGCCGGTTCTTCGGGTTTGTCCGCTTTGACGTCTTCGCCATCCGTTGGATCAGGGATCAACTCCGCATCTTCGATACCATCAAGCGTCGCAACGGGCCCTGCACCATCGGCACCTGACTTGTCCTCAACCGAACCAACGATCAGCGGTAGCATCTGCATGCCACCCGGCATCGCGACCTCGGACATCGGCGGGGTTTTCCATGCCAGCGTGTCAAAACTCTTGCAGTTGGTACAAATCGGCTTCCAATCGGCATGGATGTGCTGGCAATTCTCGCAGATCCATTGCGGCCCGCGTGATACGGACAACGCACGCGCCAGCCAGCCTTTGACGACAACATCTGACGCCCCCTCACCCCGTTCAATCGCGGCCATCAACGTGACGGAACGCGCGGTCGGGTCGGTCTCAACCAGATTGCCCAGCGCGCGGCGCGCTTGCGGGAAATCCTCGTTGGCGATGTGCAATTCAGACATCAGCATCTTGGTTTCCGGATGATCTGTCTGGCCCTTGATCAGGGTCGCAAAACGCTTGATCCGCTGCTGTGGTTTTTCATCCGGTTCAATCGCGGCAAAGGCGGCAGCAAGATCAGGATGCGGATGCACAGCCCATGCCTTGGCCAAAAGGCGCGTCGCATAGCGCGGTTTTTTCTGTTCAATGTACCCATGTGCCGCCATGACAGCCGCAGGGATCAAATCCGGTGAAAGGCGGTTCGCCTCAATCGCAGCTTCGCGCGCTTCGATGCTCTTGCCTTCGTCAAAAACGTCTTTTGCTTCTGACAGGGCCAGCACGGCATCGCGCCGTTTGTGCACATCGCGCGGCAACTGGCCGTTCTTCAACTTCGCGCTCAAGGTCTGACGCGCGCCGGTCCAGTCTTCCTTGCCTGCTTGCAACTGCAACAGGACATCGGCGGTTTCTTCGTGCTTTGGTTTTAACGCAAAAGCCTTCTCTGCCAGTTTCAACGCGGTTTCCGTGTCACCATCAGCCAGTTTCTGTTTCATGATACCGCGCACCCCGACAAAGCGGGTCTGCTCGTCCTCGACCAATTTGCGGTAAGTTTCTTCGGCCTTGCGCCGGTCGCCTGCCATCTCTGCGGCTTGGGCGGTCAGCAGATTGGTCAGCGCGGGTTTGTTCAGATATTTGTCGGCTTTGGCCGCTTTGGCCATCGCGATTTTACCTTCACCGCTGGCCAGCGCCATCAGCCCCTCTGACAGGGCATCAAACCCTTTGCGTTCACGGTTGCGATCAAAATAGCGCGACAGCGCCGTTTCATCCCCGTTCAGGAAATGCCAGGTCGCCATGACCAGCGCCAGGATTTTGAACAAAACCCAGACAGCGAACACCAGCAACGCAACCGCAATGACCGATTGCAGCGGTCCAAAGCTGTATTCCGTGCCCATCACGGTCAGTTGGATACCCCCCGAACTTTCGAGCAGGAAACCCGCGCCCCATGCAAGGGCTGCAATGATGACAACAAAAAGGATGATTTTGATCAGGGACCACAACATGTAAATATTCCTTAATTTGCCGTCAGGCGTTGTGACAGGTCTTGGACAGCGGCCTCAGCATCGGCGCGGACTTTTGCATCCGCGCTCCAGCTTTGCATCGCGTCCTTTGCGCCTTGCGGCAACGCGTCAATCTCGCGCAGGGCATCGGCAACGCGGCCATCGCGCACGGCTGCTTCGGCGCGCGACAATACCGCGTCGGGGTCGCTGCCCTCACGCGGGATAACAGACCGTGCGCCCAATTGGCGACGCAGGAAGCCGCCCACACCGGTTTCTTCGGTATCTGTTGCAGCTGCGCGCGCATCCGTCAGGGCCGCGCGTGCAAGATCGGGAAAACGCGTTTGCAGGTTGATCAGTGTGGCAACACCATCTGCCGCTGGACCGGTCAGCGCCTCAGGTAGATCTGTGATACCGGCCTCGGTCATTGCCGAAATCGCATCTGCATACCCGCCCCCATTGCTGATTGCGGCTGTCACTTGTGCAAGCGCGCGTTGCCCTGCTGCCGCACGGGCCGAGACGGCAGTCGCTTCTTCGATACTTTTGGCATTGCCCAACAGGGTTTCGATCTCTGCCTGCTGTGTTTCAAGTGCTGCCTGCATTTCCGCCAAATCAGCGCGCACATCTTCAACGGGTGCCCCGTCAACTTGGACGGTTGCAGCAGGGGCTGGCCGGTTTTCAACTTCTGTAAGGCGCGCGTCCAAAGCCGCTGCCTGATCGCGCAATGTTTCCAACGCGGTCTCTATCCCAGACAGGTCGGGTGCCTGTGCAGCGGCAGGAACGGTCAGCGCGGCGATTTTTTCATCCTGCGCGGCAATCGCATCCCGCAGGCTGTTATCCTGTGTGCGCCATCCCATAAAGTTCGCCTCTGACGCAGCAAAGCCAATCACTGCGGCAATAACACCGCCGAATACCAAAGGCACGAAACCAACTGATTTCTGCGGTTCCGGTGTCGGTGCAGGGCGCGGCGCGGGCGCCTCCGTCTTTGGCGCAACCTTGGCAGGTTCGCTTGATGAAACGGCAGGCTTTTCAGGTGCCTTGGCTGTTCCGATGCTTTCAACTGCCGGTTTATCAGGTGTGGTTTTTGCCTCCGGTTTCGTGTCGGGGGCTTTTGGTGCATCCACAGCAGGCTTTTCTGTCTTTGCCTCAGTCTTCGACGCTGCCTTGGCCGCAACGCTTGCCTTGCTGGCCGAAGATGTCGTTGTCTTGTCGCCACTTGATGCCGCCGCCGGTTTTACGTCCGCTGCCGATTTGGCCGCAACGGCGGGTGCCTTCACATCTGTTTTAGCAGTCGCCGCTGGCGTCTTGGGCGGCGTTTTAGCGCCGCTTGATGAGACTGGTTTCTTCGGTTTTGCCACGCCATCCACCTTTCGATTCTGACCCAATGGCCAGCTTGCTTGTCTGATCTTACGCGCCAATCATGTTGACCTTCAAGGTAAGGTGGCCCCCGACAACAGGTTTTCAACGCATCTGCGCATTTCAGTGCCTGTTGGTATCGCAGCAGTTTGCACTGATTCAGGCGTTATATCGCCCAAAGCCTCGACCACTGCCGCACTCATTGCGACGACATGAAGATTTGCAGCAGATTTTATCTGTTCGGCAAACAACATCGCAGTTCGGGGCGAAAAGAGCGGTGCCACCACCGGAACCGGCCCGGTCAACAGATCAAGCGCCGCTTGGCTTAGCGGTTGCTCAGGCTGCTGGTAGGCAACAACAACATCGGTTGGCATACCTCTCGCACTTAGCCGGTCGGCAATTTCGCCGCGACGGTGCGCGCCTGCGATGTGCAGCAAGGCTCCGTCGACCTGATCCACTTGCGTCAGCAAATCCTCAGCCGTTTGGGCCACAAGCCTGACATCCCAACCGCGTTGCTGTGCAGTTTCGGCAGTCCGCGCGCCGACACAATATGCAGGCAGACGGGTCGCGTCCGCAACGCAAGCGGGCGCATGCGCCGAGGTAAATATCACGCCGCGATAGCCGCCCCATGCGATGGCCGCATGCGTCGGTACAATCTCTAACAACGGGGAAATCAGCACCGTGACCCCCGTCATCACCGCCGGATCAAGCTGTGACACAAACGCCTCTGCACTGCTTTGCGGGCGCGTCAGCAGCAAGGCAGGACGTTCGTGCATATGGTGGTGAGCATTGTTTGCCATGGGTGACGGTGTTACCTGCGTAGACAACACCTTGCAACGGAAAGCATGATGACCAAACCGATGACATTGCTGGGATTGGAAAGCAGCTGCGACGATACCGCCGCCGCAGTGGTGCGGCGTGATGCGAACGGGGTGCATGTATTGTCATCCATCGTCGCGGGGCAAACCGACCTGCATGCGGCATTCGGCGGTGTGGTGCCAGAGATCGCCGCACGGGCGCATGTCGAAAAGCTGGATCTTTGCATTGAACAAGCGCTGGCGCAGGCTGGGCTGTCGCTCGCTGATATCGACGGCATTGCCGTGACCGCCGGTCCGGGTCTGATCGGGGGCGTGGTGTCCGGTGTGATGTGCGCCAAAGGGCTGGCCGCCGCGACCGGCAAGCCGCTTTATGGGGTGAACCACTTGGCTGGTCACGCGCTGACGCCACGGTTGACCGATGATGTCGCCTATCCCTACCTGATGTTGCTGGTATCTGGCGGCCACTGTCAGTTTCTAATGGTCACGGGCCCTGATGGCTTCACGCGTATGGGTGGCACAATCGACGATGCGCCGGGCGAAGCGTTTGACAAGATTGCCCGCCTGGCTTCCCTGCCCCAACCCGGTGGTCCCGCAATTGAACAAGCCGCAAAGTCGGGCGATCCTGCGCGGTTCGCTTTCCCCCGCCCCCTGATGGACCGTCCGGGGTGTGATATGTCGTTCTCTGGCCTGAAAACGGCTGTCATGCGCACGCGGGATGCGGTTGTTGCGGAAAAATCAGGGCTTACGCGGCAGGATCAATCTGACCTCGCCGCCAGCTTTCAAGCCGCCGTGGTGGACGTTCTGGCTGAAAAATCGCGCCGCGCGTTAAAATCTGCTGATCCGCGCCCGACCAGCTTTTGTGTGGCAGGTGGTGTTGCCGCCAATGCTGCCATCCGCACGGCATTGCAGGCGGTCGCAGTCGAATTTGACGCTGAATTTATCGCACCCCCGCTTGCCCTTTGCACCGACAACGCTGCGATGATCGCCTTTGCCGCGATTGAACAATCGGAACTGCGCGGTCCCGACGATATGACATTGTCCGCCCGCCCCCGCTGGCCCTTGGACACGTCACAACCTGCGATGTTGGGCAGCGGCAAGAAAGGCGCCAAAGCATGAGCGTTTCTGTTCTGGGCGCGGGCGCATTCGGCACAGCGCTGGCCATTTCGCTGACGCAGAACGGGCCGGTGACGCTGTGGGCGCGTAACATCGGGGACATGGCGCGCACCCGCGAAAATACCGCGCGCCTGCCGGGATGCCCCCTGCCCGATGCGATCCGCGTTACCGACGATCTGGGCATTGCTTGCCAAGCTGAAACACTCCTTATGGCGGTCCCGATGCAGAAACTACGCGAGGTGCTGACCACGTATGCCACGCAGTTGGCGGGCAAACGTCTGGTCGCCTGCTGCAAGGGGATCGAACTGACCACAGGGGTCGGACCTGTCACGGTCATTCAACAGATCATCCCTTCGGCTGCCGCCGCAATCCTGACCGGCCCCAGCTTTGCCGCGGATATTGCGCGGGGACTGCCCACGGCGCTGACGCTGGCTTGTGGGGATGATGATGTTGGCGCGCTACTGCAACGCGCGCTGACCACGCCGAACTTGCGGCTGTACCGCACGACCGACACGGTTGGTGCTGAACTGGGCGGTGCGTTGAAAAACGTTATCGCCATCGCCAGCGGTGCGGCGATTGGTGCGGGCCTGGGCGAAAGCGCGCGTGCCGCCGTGATGACGCGCGGCTTTGCAGAAATGCAGCGGCTTGCCACCCATCTGCATGCGGACCCGAACACGCTGGCTGGTCTGTCGGGGTTTGGTGATCTGACGCTCACCTGCACATCGACGCAATCGCGCAATTACCGTCTGGGCCTGTCTTTGGGTCAATCCCAAGCGTTCGATCCCAACACCACCGTCGAAGGGGCTGCCACAGCACAGGCCGTGCATGCCCTTGCCCTTAAGGAAGGGCTTGATCTGCCCATCACTACCGCCGTTGCAGGATTGCTGGACGGTCGGTTAGATGTGGCAACTGCAATGCGCGGCCTGCTGTCGCGCCCTCTAAAGGAAGAATAGAATGCTCGTTTGTCTCATGGCCCTCGATAAACCCGGCGCGCTGCAACTGCGCAAAGATACCCGTGATGCGCACCTTGGCTACATCGCCGACACAGCTTGCGTGCATGTCGGCGGCCCCCTCAAGGACGCGAACGGCGATATGTGCGGGTCCATGCTGGTGCTGGATGTCGCCGATATGGATGCCGCCGAAACATGGGCCGCAAACGATCCCTACGCCAAGGCCGGCCTGTTCGAGAGCGTAACATTGCGCGAATGGATGAAGGTGCTGCCCTGATGCAGTATTGGTTGTTCAAATCGGAACCCAACACGTGGGGCTGGGATGATCAGGTCGCGCGCGGTGATGTGGGCGAGGAATGGGACGGCGTGCGCAACTATCAGGCGCGCAATTTCATGCGCGAGATGAAGATCGGCGATCTGGGGTTCTTTTACCATTCGATGAAAGAGAAATCCGTGGTCGGCATTGTTGAAATCATTGCAGAGGCGCATCCCGACAGCAAAACCGACGACCCGCGTTGGGAATGTGTGGATATCAAAGCGGTGCGACCCTTTGTGCAGCCTGTCACGCTTGAGCAGATCAAGAACACGCCAGACTTGGCAGAGATGGCGCTGGTCAAAAGCTCACGCTTGTCGGTGCAACCTGTGACCCAAACCGAATGGCAGCGTGTCTGTGATATGGGCCAGACGAAACCCTGAGCTGGTATTAACAAGCCGATATTGAAAAAAGGGTTCCGGCGCGATGCCAGAACCCTTTCTCACCCCGTGCGCTCCCGTAACCCCGGCACACGTATTCGAAATATGTTCTGGCCATCCTGACCGTTA
>JAFMHE010000367.1 GCA_017854675.1 Paracoccaceae bacterium
CGCCTGCGCGCCGCGATGATGGCGGTGTTTGACCGTGACTAGGGTTTATGCCTGAAACAGCGGAAAGCTAACCCCCAGCGCCCAACCTAAAACCACGCCCAGCGCCAGCCCCGGTGCCAACGGCCCTGCCCGCTGCGCCACATGCCGTCCCATCGGACCGAAGATCACGAAAAACAGCACCAGAACCGGCGCGATCAACAGCAGGAAAAACAACCCCTCGAAATCAAGCGCGACCGCACCCCCGAGGGATGCAAAGAACCCCGCGCGCAGCCCAAAGCGCCGCCAGAACCCCGCGCCATGCGTCGCCATCGCGTCCGCCACCATGAACAAAACTCCGCCGGGCAGCAGCAACGCAATGATCCATATCCGCTCGACCGTGGGCCAAAAGTTCGCCGCATACCGGTCCAGCGCCACACCAAACAACACGCACCACGCCAAAAGCAGCACAAACGCGCCCCAGTCCATGCGTCCGCGCAACGCGCCCCAATACCAAAGCAACCCCAACTGCACCGCGCCGTAAATCGCCAGATGCACCCCCAGATAATCCGCCACCAACACCGGCAAGACCCCCGGATCAAGCGGCACGGCAATCATTGGCGCCAGCACCGCAGGCAGCCCCACAACCACCGCAATCTGCCGCCCGTTTAACGCATGTGCCGCCACGCCGGCATCGCGCAACCGCCGCGCCAGTACCGGAAACAACACCACCAGACCAACCAACAACCCCAGTATCGCCCAGCCCGTCGGTAAAATCCGCACATCACTCGCACGGCCATAAGCCTTATCCAGCCATGCCACTGCCTCGGCCCGCGCCACGCGGCTTTGCAGCACCGACACATGTTCACTGAACGGGGCCGCCACCATGCGCCGCTGCACATCGCCCGCCTGAACCGTTTCCCCCTCAAGCGCATCCGCCGCCACCAGCCGCACCGAATCAAGCGCAGCTTGCCGCAACCCCGCCTCCCACGCGCCGCTGACCAACAACAACTGCTGCGGAAATCCCGCATCAATCTCACGCGAAAACGCCGATATCAGAACCATAGGCCCCACATCATTGCGCCCTTGGGCCGCACGCACCAGAATATCCGTAGCCATCGAATGCCCGATCAACGCCAAAGGCAGATCCCCTGCATCCACGAAATCCATCACACTGCGCGTCTGTTCCACCAACAACCGCGTCGTCCCGTCCACCGATGACACATCCCCCGACATCGGCACCCCGTGCCGTCCATGCCCCAGAAAATCAAACGCATAGACCCGGTATCCTGCCCGCGCCAGCGGCAGCGCATAGCCCTGCATCATCTGCTGCGATCCCGCAAAGCCATGCGCGATCACCACCGCTGGCCCCTCCGCATCCGCAACCGCATAACGCACCACCGGCGTGCCGCCCGTCTCGAACGCGGTGATCTGCACACCCTGACGCGCGCCCTGCAAAACCCACAAGGACACCGCAATAACCACCACTGAAATCACTGCCCGTATCACCTGCGCGCCTCCCGCTTGCCGCCTCAATCTTCACCTAATGCACCATCCGTCAAAGGCCAATGTCGCCCAAACTCTTGCAGCACCCCGCCACCTGCCCTAAACCGCTTCCGAACCCCTCGCAGCGGAGCGCCCCAGATGCTTGACCTGACTTACGACACCCCAAAACCACGCGTCATCGCCGGCGCAAAACACGACTGGGAAATCGTCATCGGGATGGAGGTCCACGCACAGGTCTCCTCCAACTCCAAGCTCTTTTCGGGTGCCTCTACCCAATTCGGCGCGGAACCCAATTCAAACGTTGCCTTCGTGGACGCCGCGATGCCCGGCATGCTGCCCGTAATCAACGAATATTGCATCGAACAGGCGGTCCGCACCGGCCTCGGCCTCAATGCGCAGATCAACCTGAATTCCGCCTTCGACCGCAAGAACTACTTTTATCCTGACCTGCCCCAAGGCTACCAGATCAGCCAGTTGTACCACCCCATCGTGGGCGAAGGCGAAGTGCTGGTGGAAATGGGCGACGGCACCGCGCGCCTTGTCGGCATTGAACGCATCCATATGGAACAGGACGCCGGCAAATCCATCCACGACATGGACCCCAACATGTCCTTCGTGGACCTGAACCGCACGGGCGTCTGCCTGATGGAAATCGTCTCGCGCCCCGACATTCGCGGCCCCGAAGAAGCCGCCGCATACCTCGCCAAATTGCGCCAGATCCTGCGCTACTTGGGCACCTGTAATGGCGACATGCAGTCGGGTGCCATGCGCGCCGACGTCAACGTCTCCATCTGTCGCGTCGGCCAGTATGAGAAATACGCCGAAACCCTCGATTTCTCCCACCTCGGCACCCGCTGCGAGATCAAGAACATGAACTCCATGCGCTTTATCCAGCAGGCCATCGACGTTGAGGCAAAACGCCAGATCGCCATCGTAGAGGCGGGGGGCGAAATCATGCAGGAAACCCGCCTGTTTGACCCCGACAAACAAGAAACCCGCTCCATGCGCTCCAAAGAAGAAGCCCACGATTACCGCTACTTCCCCGACCCCGACCTCCTCCCGTTGGAGATCGAACAGGCGTGGGTGGACCAGATCAAAGC
>JAFMHE010000368.1 GCA_017854675.1 Paracoccaceae bacterium
CCACGGTTTACCTGGACGATATCTGGAAGTACGGCGGAACTTACAACTGTGCCGAGCCTAAAATCCTAGAGCATGCCTCTCGCGAAAAACGCAAGGTGATTGCCTGGTCTGTCATTTGGTATGGCAAGCGCAAGGATGCTTTGCAGCATCACGATGATCGCAGATTCATTGGAAACCCGGTACCAAAAGAAGCCGAAGAATTTATTTTCATGAATCCGTGCCCAAAGTGCCAGGCAAACGAACTCCGGATGATGACGTATGTAAACCAAGGTTGGCTCACCAAGGAACGGATTGGAGAGGCTCGACCATCACAGTTCAAATCTTACGAGTCGCCATTCTAATACGGAATCCGGGATTGTGACATCGGTCCGGGAGCCATGTGCGAACGGGACAGTGCGAGACTTTATCATACATGACAGACAGCAATAATGGGCCGCAGAAACGGCTGCGACATAGCGCAGTTGTAGCGGAGTAAAATTCCGCCAGTTTGTGTCCTTCGTTTATTCGGAGGGCGGGAGATGTATTCTGTGGATATTTATAGTCGTGTGCGCCGCGCTTGTTTGAAGGACGGCATGTCAGCCCGAGAAGCGGCTCGATATTTTAACAAGGACCGTAAGACGATCGCAAAGATGCTGCGTCATGCACTGCCACCTGGGTACCGCCGTTCAGAAGCGCCACGTCGCCCAACGCTTGATGATTATGTTGGGATTATTGATGAGATACTGCGCACAGACAAAGCGTTGATCAAAAAGCAGCGCCACACAGCCAAGCGGATATTTGAGGTTTTGCGTGACGAACACCAATATACAGGCAGTCAGACGACGGTGACGTATTACGTGCGCGAGCAAAAGAGACGGACCAAGGAAGTGTTTGTGCCGCTGTCGCATCGTCCGGGCCATGCGCAGGTTGATTTTGGCGAGACCCTAGGCGTGATTGGTGGTGTGGAATGCAAGATCCACTTTTTTGTAATGAGCCTGCCGCATTCTGATGCGGTGTTTGTGAAGGGATATCCAGCAGAGACCACAGAGGCGTTTTGTGATGGCCATGTCTCTGCCTTTGCTTTCTTTGGCGGCATTCCCCAATCCATTCTGTACGATAATACCAAGATCGCCGTGGCCCGCATTCTGGGGGACAAAACCCGCGTTCGAACCCGCCGGTTTACAGAGCTACAATCACACTATTTGTTTGATGATAAGTTTGGGAGGCCCGCGCAGGGCAATGACAAAGGCAATGTTGAGGGCATGGTCGGATACACGCGACGCAACTTCATGGTTCCCGCGCCTCGTTATGACAGCTTTGATGATTTGAATGCCCACCTGGAGGCGAAGTGCCTGGCCCGCCAAGGCGAGACCCTGCGCGGACATGACAGAACCATCGGCGAGCGTTTGATATCGGATCTGGGTGCGCTGATGGGATTGCCCGTTGCGGAATATGAAGCCTGCGATCACGTCAGTACACGGGCCACGTCGATCTCAATGGTACGCTATCGCAGCAATGACTACTCGGTGCCGGTGGCCTATGCCCATCATGACGTCCATGTGCGCGGTTTTGTGCATGAGGTTGTTATCGGTTGTGGCAACGAGGTGATTGCGCGGCATCAGCGGTCCTACGCAAAAGCGGATATGATCTTTGATCCGTTGCACTTTCTGCCACTCCTAGAACAGAAAGTGGGTGCCTTGGATCAGGCCGCGCCTTTGCAGGGTTGGAATTTGCCAGATGTATTTGCCACGCTGCACCGGCTGCTTGAAGCCAGAATGGGTAAGCCGGGCAAGCGAGAATACGTTCAGGTCCTGCGCCTTTTGGAGACCTTCGAAATGGATGTTGTGCAAGGCGCAATCCAGCAGGCAATTGATATGGGTGCAATTGGCTATGACGCCGTAAAACACCTTGTGCTGTGCCGTGTCGAGAAGCGCCCTCCACGCTTGGATTTAGACTTCTACCCGTATTTGCCAAAGGCCAACGTGGGGATGACCCGTCCATCCAGCTACATGAGCTTGATGGGAGGGACACTGGCATGACCGAAGCACCGCAAATCCTATTGCAGCACCACCTCAAAAAGCTGCGCTTGCCAACGTTCCAAGGAGAATACGCCAAACAGGCACAGCTCTGCGCCGCTGAGAACAAAGATCATATCCAATATCTGGCGCGGCTGTGCGAGATGGAAATGATTGATCGTGAGCGCCGTATGGTTGAGCGGCGCATTAAGGCGGCCAAGTTCCCCAGCACCAAAAGCCTGGACAGCTTCGACTTCAAGATCATGCCCAGTCTGAACAAGCCACTGACCATGGAGCTGGCCCGCTGTGATTACGTTGATCGCCACCAAAATATCATCGCACTGGGACCGTCAGGCACGGGCAAAACCCACATCGCGCTCGGACTTGGGCTGGCGGCCTGTCAAAGAGGCTTGAAGGTGCGCTTCACAACAGCTGCGGCCTTGGTCCATGATCTGATTGAGGCGCAAGACGAGCGCAGGTTACAACGGCTGCAAAAGCAGCTGACCAGCCAGAACCTGTTGATCATCGACGAGCTCGGCTTCGTGCCGCTCAGCAAGTCCGGCGCGGAACTGCTCTTTGAGGTGATA
>JAFMHE010000118.1 GCA_017854675.1 Paracoccaceae bacterium
CGCAGATTGGTCCCGCCTGATGGCGGTCCAGTTCCAGAACGGGGCGCTGACTAGTGTGGACATCGGGCCCCACCAAGACCGCAGCAGCTTTGCCAAGGCGATGCGCTGCCCCTAAGCTCTTTTCGCTTTAAATACTTGTAGGGGGTTTGGGGGATGAAATCCCCCGATGCTGCCAGACAGCACAAGGTGCTGTCCGATCCGGCCTATCCCAAGGCCCGCCACCCAATGTCCCGGCGGCAAAATCCTTCGGGCCAGTCGATCTGGTCGACCATTTCGTATGCGCGTTTTTGCGCTTCAACCAATGTCGCTCCGCGCGCGGTGATGTTCAACACGCGCCCACCCGTGGCAATTATTGCACCGTCTTTGGCGGCAGTTCCGGCATGGAAAACCATGTTTTGGCTGTCCTCTGGCAAGCTTTCCAGCCCGCTTATGACGGATCCTTTTTCATATTCACCCGGATATCCGCGTGCCGCCATCACCACGCTCAGCGCATGATCATCGGCCCAGTTTACAACCATCTGTGACAATCGCCCTTCAGCCGTGGCCTGCATCAGATCAAAAGCCTGTGCGCCCAAGCGCATCATCAACGCCTGACATTCAGGATCACCAAACCGCACGTTATATTCCACCAGACGCGGCTGCCCGTCCTTGATCATCAGCCCCGCATAAAGCACCCCCTTGTAGGGCATACCGCGTTTGGCCATTTCTGCCATCGTAGGCCGAATGATCTCTTCCAATGCGCGTTCCGCGATGGCGTCGGTCAACACAGGTGCCGGTGAATACGCGCCCATGCCGCCAGTATTCGGGCCGGTATCCCCGTCGCCCACGCGTTTGTGGTCCTGGGCCGTGCCAATCGGCAGAACGGTTTCTCCGTCACACAGCACAAAGAATGACGCTTCTTCACCTTCCATGAACTCTTCGATCACGACTTCTGTGCCGGCATCGCCGAACGCGCCATCAAACATCTCATCGACCGCTGCCAGTGCCTCAGTATCCGTCATCGCGATGATGACGCCTTTGCCTGCGGCCAGACCATCGGCCTTGATCACAATCGGTGCGCCTTGCGCTTTGACATAATCGCGCGCTGCTGCTGCATCTGTGAAATGGCCATAGGCGGCTGTCGGTGCTGCGCAGGCATCACATATCTCTTTGGTAAAGGCTTTTGACGCCTCAAGTGCTGCGGCTGCGGCAGAGGGTCCGAACACCGCAAAACCCGCAGCGGTCAGATCATCAGCAATCCCGGCCGCCAACGGCGCCTCTGGTCCGATGATCACGAAATCAATGCTGTTCTCTTCGCAAAACCCGACAACTTCAGCGCTGTCCATGATGTCTACACTGGCACAATCCGCGATCATCGCGATGCCTGCATTGCCGGGTGCGACGATCAGTTTGTCACATTTGGGGTTCTGCAAAGTCGCCCAAGCCAGCGCATGTTCACGCCCGCCACTGCCCAAAATCAAGATGTTCATAGCGCGCACTCCCTTGGCCTTATATGCTGCGCGTTCTAAGCTGTGCCAAAGCCACTGACAAGGCGCGGACCTGCGCAAATAAAGGACAGATGACATGGATCTGCTTGACGACCTGCCTGAGGGGCAAAACAGCCCCGAATTTTCGGTCACAGAGATTTCCGGTGCCATCAAGCGGGTCATCGAAGGCGAGTTCGGCCACGTCCGTGTAAAAGGCGAGGTAGGTCGGGTCAGCAAGCCGCGCTCGGGACATATCTATCTGGACCTCAAAGATGACAAATCGGTCATTTCGGGGGTGATCTGGAAAGGCGTCGCAGGCCGACTTGACACCCAGCCCGAGGAAGGGATGGAAGTGGTCGCCACAGGCCGCGTGACAACGTTTGGTGGGCAATCCAAATACCAATTGGTCATCGAGGACATCAAACCTGCTGGCATGGGTGCGTTGATGGCGCTCTTGGAAAAGCGCAAGAAAGCTCTGGCCGCAGAAGGTCTTTTTGATCCGGCGCGCAAACGCCCCTTGCCCTATCTTCCAGAGATCATCGGTGTCGTGACATCGCCATCAGGTGCGGTAATCCGCGATATTCTGCACCGCCTGCGCGACCGCTTCCCGCGCAAGGTGCTGATTTGGCCGGTTGCGGTTCAGGGTGCCAAATGCGCGCCCGAAGTGGCCCGCGCTATTGCCGGGTTCAATGCGATGACGCCCGGTGGGGCCTTGCCGCGCCCGGATCTGCTGATCGTGGCGCGCGGCGGCGGTTCGGTCGAAGACCTGTGGGGGTTCAATGAGGAAATCGTGGCGCGTGCGGCGGCGGCATCTGATATTCCGCTGATCTCAGCCGTTGGACATGAAACCGATACGACCTTGATTGATTTCGTCTCGGACATGCGCGCACCAACGCCTACGGCTGCGGCGGAATTGGCGGTGCCGGTGCGTCACGAACTTGCGGCATGGCTTGAGGGGCAAGGCGCGCGAATGAGCCAGCTGATCAGTCAGGGCCTGAGCACACGGGGCCAGCGTCTGCGCGATATGGCGCGCGCCTTGCCGCGCGCGGACACGCTGCTGGATACACCCCGCCAACGCTTGGACCGGGCGGCCGAGAAACTGGACCCGGCGCTGATTGCAGGCGTTCAAAAGCGCCGTGTGAGGTTGGCAGATGTTGCAGGTGGGCTGCGCGCGTCGGCGCTGCGCCAGCGCGCTGCTGCAGACCGCCGGCGGTTGGACGGTCTTACTGTGCGGCTTGATCCTGCGCTCGCGCGGGCGGTCGGGGTCAAGCGGGAGCGTTTTGCGCTGCGCGCGGCCGCTTTTCGCCCCGCCACATTGGCGCAGGATCGCGCCCGCAAGGCCGATGCGTTTGCCAAGCTTGTGCAGCGCCTGTCAGAGGCGGGCCAGCGCCAGACGCAGGGCTGGCGGCAAAAGATTGACGCGCTGGACCGGGTGCGGATGACGCTTGGCTACGAATCAACTTTGGCGCGGGGCTATGCCGTGGTGCGCGGCGATGGCGGGGTTGTCACAACCAGCAAAGATGCCAAAAAGGCCAGCGTGCTGGAGATTGAATTCAGCGATGGGCGCATGACTGTCGGGGGCAAACCCGCGACAAAGCCGGGGGGCAAGGTGCCGCCGGGGCAGGGATCGCTTTTTTGACGGGCAGCGTTGAACGCGTCTGTTTCGTCTTATGCGTTTTTCAGGATTAAGTATTTGAGGCCAAAAAGAAATATGTGTGTTGCAGGCGGTGCGCGCGCTTTGCAGCGTTAGACGCCGACTTTGGGGCCGAGGCAGATCATTTCGTCGCCGCTGTCCCGCGCTTCATAGAGTTCGGTTGTGGTGGGGCTGTTTTCGAACCGGGCGATCAGTCCGCCGGCGCCTTGTGTAAAGCTCCAGCATTGCGGGGTGTCGTTGTCTTCATAGACAAAGCAGATCAGTCCGTTGGCCTCGTACCATTCCCCATCTTTGCATTCCCCGTCCAGAAACGACCACGTCACGCGGCGGTTTTCGCGATATATTTCAGCACCATATGCCGTGCCGCTGCGCCCGTAGAACAGCGTTTTGCCTTGGGTATAGCTGTCGAATTCCTCAGCGGTGAGCAGGTCTTGTGCCAGTGCGGGCATGGCTGTCATGAAGGCGAGGAGGGCAATGAGGAGTTTCATATGGGGAGCCTTTCAGAAAAGCCGCTCAGGGACCAGTGCGCACACTCTATCATGCGGATTTCTGCCAGCGCGCCACGCGTTTGTCCATCAGTCGCATCCACAAAGGGGGGATCAACGCGATCACGGCCATCATGGGCAGCGAATAGGGCAAGATGGGCATCACACCGCGCGTCACCGTCAACGCGGGGAATGCACGGCCCGGGTGCATATGATGGTCGGAATGTTTGGGCGCATTCAGCATCATCGCGGCAGAATACCATGTTGGCGCGTTCCAGCTGTGTTCCGGCCCCATCGGTTCGGGTTTGCCGTTTTGCAGCATACAGCGGCGCAGGCCGTAGTGTTGGACGTAGTCCGACAGCAACAGTTGCAACTGCGCATAGGCCGCGATGGCGATATGTGCCGCGATGCCAAGACCGCCAGCAATGATGTATGAGCACGCCAGCGCCAACATGCCGCCAGCGATGTAAACAAAGTAGGGGTGCTTCTGCGTATTTGTTGTGCTTGCGCGCCTTTTGGTTTCGGCCCGCCAGCCGCTGATGAATTCGCCGCGCGTCGCGCGCATACAATAGCGCCAGAACCCTTCGCCTGCGCGCGCAGAATTCGGGTCGCGGTCGGTTGCGGCATGTACATGGTGCACATGCAGATGCGCCGAGACGTGGTGCCCATTAAGCATGGTGATGTAGATCAGTGTGCCAACGCGCCGTGCAAATCTGTTGTTTGCATGGATCAACTCATGCGCGTTCGAGTTTGATATCTGCCCGAAGTAGAGACCGAGACCAACAAAAATCAACGCCTTGTCCACCCCTGTCAGATGCCCGCCAGCGCCAAGCGCCCAAATGCCCAATGGCAGCAAAATCATATGCGCGGCTGCGAGGGTCATGCTCAGACCGCGCCCCGTGGCACGTGTTTCGGGCAGCGCGCGTGCAAGCTTGTCCATGAAAAACACGAAAACCGTGATCGACAAAACAGCCAGCAACGGGAACACCCCGCCAAACCCGCAGGCCAGCGCCAAAAGTGCTGCGGGTGTCAGGCTGGCTGTGGCATACCAAATCATGAAAATGTTCCGACTTTGGGGTTCCTGTTTCTTATAGGCGAAATCGCAGGGAACAAACACCGCATGTCGCCGCATGTGCCGCGCAAAGGGCTTGGGAATTGTCGCTTTTTGATCGCGCTGGTTGCGGTGGATTTGATAGGCAAGGCGCAAGCTGAATAGGGGTTCACCATGGCGCTGGATGAGAATGCAAAGAACAAGGGTCCTGAAAAGGGCGTCTGGAAATCCGGCAAGGGCAAGGGGCGCCACCATACCAAGGGCCGCCAACTGACTGATGAAGCATGGGATCAGGTCCGCGCCTTGCTGGGCAATCGCCCGCGCCGCAGCGATTTATTGATCGAGCATCTGCACCTTATTCAGGACGAATATGGCCATCTGTCTGCCGCCCATCTGCGCGCGCTGGCCGAAGAGATGCGCATGTCGATGGCTGAGGTCTATGAGGTGGCGACGTTCTATGCGCATTTCGACGTGGTCAAAGAAGGCGAAACGCCCCCCCCCGCATTGACGATCCGTGTCTGCGATTCGCTGTCATGCGAACTGGCGGGTGCACAGCAACTCAAGGCGGCGCTTGAGGACGGTCTTGATCCCGCTGAGGTGCGTGTGTTGCGCGCTCCCTGCATGGGCCGGTGTGATACCGCGCCTGTGCTGGAGATTGGCCACCACCATATCGACCATGCAACGGTCGAGAAAGTGCATGCCGCGATTGCGGCGGATGAAACCCACGCCCATGTGCCAGACTATGAAGACTTCGCAGCCTATGCTGCTGGCGGTGGCTACGTCACGCTGAAAGACCTGCGCGCCAATGGCGATTGGGAGGCGGTGCAGGAAAAAGTGCTTGCCTCTGGCTTGCGCGGCTTGGGCGGTGCGGGCTTTCCGTCCGGCAAGAAATGGGGCTTTGTGCGGGCCAATGCCGGGCCGCGCTACGTGGCTGTCAATGGCGATGAGGGCGAGCCGGGGACGTTCAAGGACCGCTGGCATCTGGAACGCACACCGCATCTGTTTCTCGAAGGGATGCTGATCGCTGCTTGGGCCGTCGAGGCAGAAAAAGTGTTCCTTTACATGCGCGATGAATATCCTGCCGTGCTGGACATTCTGGCGCGCGAGATCAAAGCGCTGGAGGATGCAGGCATTGCAACGCCGGGTTATATCGACCTGCGCCGGGGGGCGGGTGCCTACATTTGTGGCGAAGAAAGTGCCATGATCGAAAGCATCGAAGGCAAGCGCGGCATGCCGCGTCACCGTCCGCCGTTTGTGGCGCAGGTTGGTGTGTTTGGCCGTCCCACGTTGGTGCACAACATTGAGACATTGCATTGGGTCACGCGCATTTGCCGCGAAGGGCCCGAGGTGCTGTCATCCACGGAATTGAATGGCCGCAAGGGTTTGCGCAGCTATTCGGTGTCTGGGCGCGTTGCAAAACCGGGCATGTATCTGCTGCCTGCGGGCTCTACGATTACGGATGTGATTGCGGCGGCCGGTGGCATGGCGCAGGGCCATGCGTTCAAGGCTTATCAGCCGGGGGGGCCGTCTTCTGGTCTGCTGCCCGCCAGCATGAATGACATCCCGCTGGATTTCGATACGTTGCAACCGCATGGCACCTTTATCGGGTCGGCAGCCGTTGTGGTTTTGTCTGACAAGGACAGCGCACGGGCGGCGGCATTGAACATGCTGCGGTTCTTTGAAGATGAAAGCTGTGGTCAATGTACGCCTTGCCGTGTCGGATGTGGCAAAGCCGTGCAATTGATGCAGGCGGACACATGGGACACCGGATTGCTCGAGGAGTTGAGCACTGCGATGGTCGATGCGTCGATCTGTGGTTTGGGGCAGGCCGCACCAAACCCAATCCGCATGGTGATCAAGCATTTCCCTGACGAAATCTGAATGGCGGCCTCGGACTTGGGTCCGGGGCAGTCAGTTTTTCACGACCAGACAGGTGCAACCGCGCAGGCATGTCAATTGCGCGCGGGCCTTCCATCCGCCCCCAAGAGCCTATAGATCAAAGGAAATTGCGGTGGAGGCCCCGGCGTGGCGTTTTTCAAGAAACTAAAAGAGCGGATGTTCAAATCCTCGTCCAAGATTGACGAGGGTCTTGAGGCGATTGTCAGCGACGGCGGTGCCGAAGAAGCCGTCGAGAGCGCCGATCAAATTGCAGCCCGTACACAAGCCGAAGCAGAGGCAGCCGCTGAAGCGCGGCGTTTGGCGCAAGAGGCCGTAGAAAAGGCAGAGGCCGAACGTCTGGCAGCCCGTGCCGAAGAAGAGCGCCGCGCGAAAGAAGCCGCTGCAAGGGCAGAGGCCGAAGCCGCAGAGGCCGCGCGCCTTGAAGCAGAAGCTGCAGCCGCCAAAAACGCGGAAGAGCGCCGCATCGCAGAGGAAGCAGCCCGCAAAGCCGCCGAATTACGTCTTGCCGCAGAGGAGTTGCGCAAAGCCGAAGAGGCAGAGCGGCTTGCGCGCGAACATGCAGAACGCCAAGCCGAGGAGGAGCGTGTTGCGAAAGAGCGCGCTGCCGCCGTGGCGGAGGCTGAAAAACCACAAGAACCCTTACGCACGACCCTGACGCCTGTCGCGCCTGACCTTGAAGAAATCACCGCCGCACCTGCGGCCAAGCCGGGCCTCTTGGGCCGCCTCATGGGCCGTGCCGCGCCGCAAACAATCGTGCGACGGACCCTGGACGACGACATGCTGGAGCAGCTCGAAGAGTTGTTGATCGCTGCTGACATGGGTGTCGATACGGCCCTGCGCGTCACGGCTAACATGGCCGAGGGACGCTTGGGCAAGAAGCTTTCGGTCAGCGAAATCAAAGAGCTGATGGCCACCGAAGTGGCGCGCATCATGGACCCTGTGGCGCGTCCTTTGCCGCTTTACCCCAGAACGCCGCAGGTGGTTCTGGTCGTTGGCGTAAACGGCTCAGGCAAGACGACGACCATCGGCAAACTCGCCAGCCAGTTTAAAGCGGCGGGCAAAAAGGTTGTTATTGCTGCAGGCGATACGTTTCGCGCGGCGGCTGTGGAACAATTGCAGGTCTGGGGCGAGCGCGCGGGCGTGCCGGTGCTGACTGCGGCCCAAGGGTCCGATCCGGCCAGCCTTGCGTTTGACGCGATGACCAAGGCAGAGGCCGATGGTGCCGATTTGCTGTTGATCGACACAGCAGGACGTTTGCAGAACCGTGGCGACCTGATGGAAGAGCTGGCCAAAATCGTCCGCGTTATTCGCAAGAAAGACCCGACAGCGCCTCATAATACACTGCTGGTTCTGGATGCCACAACCGGCCAGAACGCGCTGAATCAGGTCAAAGTTTTTCAAGAAATCTCAGATGTGTCCGGCCTTGTGATGACCAAGCTGGACGGCACTGCCAAGGGCGGTGTTCTGGTGGCATTGGCTGACAAGTTCGGCTTGCCGATCCATGCCATCGGTGTGGGCGAACAGATTGACGACTTGCAACCCTTCGACCCGCAGGAATTTGCCGACGCGCTTGTGGGTTATGAACGCTAACATAATCACGCGCATCCTCGCGTGACCGAATGGCTCATTTCCATCGAGGGGACCGAAACGGGACGCCTCGTTGCGCTTTATCTCGCGATTATGGCGGCGGTCCTGCATGCGGTGTTTGGCGCGCTGCAAAAGGGGCGGCACGATCCCTGGCTGACGCGGGGCGCGATTGACGCATCCTACTGCCTGATGGCCGCGCCCTTTGCGCTGTTCGTGGTGCCGTGGCCCGAACCGCATATGTGGGTGATCTTTGCAGGCGCTTGGTTTATTCACATTATCTACAAGTGCTTGCAGGCGTGGGCCTACACCAAGGGTGCCTACACTGTCGTCTATCCCGTTGTGCGCGGCACTGGCCCGCTTTTTGCGGTCATCGGCGCCTATCTGATTTTTGACGAGACGTTTACAGCCGTGCAATGGCTGGGCATGGGCGTCTTGTTGATGGGTATTTTCGGCCTTGCCGCCTACAATATGATCTATCTGCAAGCCGAACGCGACACGCTGAATGCAGCCCTTGCACTGGCGGTTCTGACCGGTCTGACTGTCGCGCTCTATACAACCTATGACGCCTACGGCATCCGTGCCACGCAAAACCCGTTTACCTTTCTGGCATGGTTTTTCATGATTGACGGGCTGGTCATGCCGTTCATCGCGGCGCGTCGCTGGCGGCAGATGGAAAACCCGCCTGACCTTGGCCCTTTGATGAAACGCGGGGTTATCGGTGGCCTTATCGCCTTTGCCAGTTTTGGTGCGATCATGCTGGCCACACGACTGGACAAAGTAGGCGAAGCCGCCGTGCTGCGCGAAACCTCTACCGTGTTTGCGGCCATCATCGGCTGGGTTTTCCTGAAAGAGACCGTTGGCCCGCGCCGTGTGGCGTTGATGGCATTGATTGCGCTGGGCGCTGTGATAGTTGAGATGGGCGGATAGGAGAGCAGCGCATGAGTGAGCCGACAAAAGTAAATCCGATCCTGAAACAGGTGCTCGAGTTGGGGCCACCGTTGCTGTTTTTCGTTATTTACCTGCGCATCCGCGACAACGTCTATACGTGGGGCGGCACGGAATATTCGGGATTCATCGTGGCCACGCTCGTTTTCGTTCCAATTCTGCTGGTCGCGATGGGGATTTTGTGGCGTCTGACCGGACAGCTAAGCCGGATGCAGATATTTACCGCCTTCATGGTGATCTTTTTTGGCGGGCTGACCGCGTGGTTCAACGATGAAAAGTTCTTCAAGATGAAGACGACCATCGTTTACGGATTTTTCGCGGTGATTTTGTCGATTGGGCTGCTGCGCGGGCGCAGCTATCTGGCCTATGTGATGTCCGAAATGATCCCCCTGACCCAAGAGGGCTGGATGATCCTGACCCGCAGGCTCACTTTGTTTTTTCTGCTGCTGGCTGCTGCGAATGAAATCGTCTGGCGCACCATGTCCACGGACGCTTGGGTCAAGATCGAAACTTTCGGCTTTCCGATTTTGACGTTCGTTTTCATCTGGAGCCAGATCGTCGCGTTGGAAAAGCACTTTGTTACAGAAGACGACGCCTAGGGCGGTTACTTCTTGAACAACTTGTCCTGCGCGCCCTTGTCCTTGGCGAAATCCGCGCGCTTTTCAGCATATAACGCGCGCCCCGCCTGAACACCCTTGCGTGCGCCCATCACATCCAGCCAACGCGCCATATGGGGCTTGTCCTCCAGCGTTTGCTGTTGTCCCTCCCACAGCGACGCCCATCCCCAGATTGCGAAATCCGCGATTGAGATAAAGTCACCTGCGACGAATTCATGCAGCGCCAACTGCCGGTCCAGCACACCATAAAGCCGCGCGGTTTCAGACCTGTAACGGTCTTTGGCGTAAGGGATATCATTGGGCGGATCCATATGCGGCGCGTATTTCAGGAAATGATGCGCCTGTCCTGCCATTGGTCCCAAACCGCCCATCTGCCACATCAGCCATTCCTCAACCGCGATGCGCTCTCGTTCATTCGTACCACCGAATTTCCCGGTCTTGCGCGCCAGATATTGCAAGATCGCACCGCTCTCAAACACCGATATCGGCGCGCTACCCGGCCCATCCGGATCGACAATCGCAGGCATCCGGTTGTTGGGGGCTATTTTCAGAAAATCGGGCGCGAATTGTTCGCCTGCGCCGATGTTGATCAGGTGCGTGGTGTAGGGCAGACCCATCTCTTCGAGCGCGATGGATATCTTCCAGCCGTTAGGCGTGGGCCAGTAATACAGGTCAATCGGTGCGGGCATGTGTGTCTCCTTCAATTGCCGGCATGATGCGATCAAATTGACGGCATGCCAAGCCAGTCCATTGACGAACAGCCTGCACAGGCGTAATCCATCTGCGTGGCGATTTGTTACCGGATTGCGGGCCACGTTAAACATCCCGCTAAAAGGTCAGGATGAAAGCCCCCTTTCGCTTGACCGCGTCTGGGGTTTTTT
>JAFMHE010000119.1 GCA_017854675.1 Paracoccaceae bacterium
CCTCCTGCGCAATAGGTGTGCTCTGGAGTATCATTTGGTCAATCCAACTTCCTAGTGTTCGCCACCTGACATAAGATTCCCAAGGGGGCGTTGACGTGCCATATTCCGCGCATGAGACGCGATGATATCTGCCTTTACCTTGGCGCCGCCGCCCGTGCTGAGCTTCAAGCTCTGATCACCAACCGCAACACGCCGCGCAAGCTTGTCTGGCGGGCCGAGATCGTGCTGGCGACAGCAGACGGGCATGGCACCTTCGAGATCATGCGGCGCGCGGGCACGTCCAAGCCTACGGTCTGGCGATGGCAGCAGCGGTATCTCGATGAGGGCGTGGCCGGTCTCAAGCGCGACAAGACGCGGCCCTCGCGGGTGCCGCCGTTACCGATGGAAACGAGGCTGAAGGTCATCGCCAAAACCGTTCAGGAAACCCCGGCCAATGCGACGCATTGGAGCCGTGCGCTGATGGCCGAAGCCATGGGGATTTCGCCGTCGAGTGTGGGCAGGATCTGGGCCGAGGCTGGTCTCAAGCCGCACCTCACGAAGGGGTTCAAGGTTTCGAACGACCCAAAGTTCGAGGAGAAGGTCACAGATATTGTCGGGCTCTACCTCGACCCGCCAGACCGGGCCGTGGTGCTCTGCGTCGACGAGAAATCCCAGATCCAGGCGCTGGATCGCACCCAGCCCGGATTGCCGCTCAAAAAGGGCCGTGCCGCGACCGTAACGCACGATTACAAACGCCACGGCACGACCACGCTCTTCGCTGCTCTTGATGTGAAGACGGGTACAGTCATCGGAGATTGTATGCCCCGCCATCGCGCGAAAGAGTTCCTGAAATTCCTGCGACAGATCGACAAGGCCGTACCCGCGCAGCGTGAGGTCCATCTGGTGCTGGACAACTACGCAACGCACAAGACGCCGGACGTGAAGGCTTGGCTCGACAAACACCCACGCTTCAAGCTGCATTTCACGCCCACCAGCGCCTCATGGCTAAATCTCGTGGAGCGCTTCTTCGCAGAGATCACCGCCAGACGCATCCGACGCGGCAGCTATTCCAGCGTCGATGATCTGGAGGCCGCGATCTACGATTACCTGGCCCTGCACAATGACAGACCCAAGCCCTTCAAGTGGACCAAGACCGCCGAGGACATCCTCGCCCGGGAGCGCCGTGCACTCAACGCGCTGGATGAAATTCGTGGGAATAGGTAAGATATGTCAGACTCAGAACACTAGCATCTTGAACATTTTCATACTCTATCTCCCTGATTTTTCTTTGTAGTCACCTTCTGCATTTTTATTGCAACTGGCGTCGTATCGTCGGCGTGCCGAACGATTGGATCACAAATAGTCCCGCCTGCACGCCCATCCAATTTACAGAGTGTATCATGAGAAAGCGAAAGCACTGCGAAATTCTAGCACTGAGCCTATGCACGTTTTAATTTACGATCAAGTAAACAATGCTGATTCTTTAGTTTTGGGGTTAAGCGTTTGTATTCTTAACGTTTATATCAGTATTTCGCTCGATAATTGCGCAAGAAGGATGTGAGAAGTGTTTAATATATCAAACAAAATAGCCATCTTGTGAACGACGACGGCTTGCGTCACCACGCAATCCGGTCAATCTATGCCTCGCTCCTGTTCGTACCATGTCCAAAGGAATCTTATGCCGGATCTTACCACAATGACCCGCTTTACCACTTTTGCTGCTGTGATCGTCTTTGCCTTGCTCAGTTTCGTACTGATGTTCACGTGGTCAGGCTGGTTTTTTCTGCCATTCGTGCTGTTCACAACGCTTTCGGGCATGGGCGTCTATGATGTTACGCAGACCAAACATTCGATCTTGCGCAACTATCCTGTGCTGGGCCATATGCGGTTCTTCTTTGAAGGGATCAGGCCGGAAATCCGGCAGTATCTAATTGAATCCGATCAGGATGAAGAACCCTTTAGCCGCGACAGCCGCAGCCTTGTGTACCAACGTGCAAAGGGGCAGGAGGATGCCCGACCTTTTGGCACACGCGAACGGGTGTATGATGCGGGCTATTCATGGGTGACGCATTCACTCGCACCACTGCACATCGAAGATTTTGATTTCCGGGTCACGATTGGCGGCAAGGACTGCAAAAAACCCTACTCTGCGTCGCTCTATAACATATCTGCGATGAGCTTTGGATCGTTGTCTGCCAATGCAATTGAGGCGCTGAACACCGGCGCCAAGCTGGGCGGTTTTGCCCATGACACCGGCGAAGGGTCGGTCAGCCGCTATCACAAGGCGGGCGGTGGTGATCTGATCTATCAATTGGCCTCTGGCTACTTTGGCAGCCGCGCGGCAGACGGATCATTTGACCCCGAAAAGTTTCGCGAAACCGCGTCGCTGGATCAGATCAAGATGATTGAACTGAAGCTGAGCCAAGGCGCAAAGCCGGGGCATGGCGGCCTGCTGCCCGCCTCAAAAATCAGCCCCGAGATCGCAGAGGCGCGCGGCGTGCCGATGGGCAAGGATTGCGTATCGCCCGCCGCACATTCCGCGTTCTCTACCCCGATCGAAATGATGGAATTCATCGGTACATTGCGCGAATTGTCGGGTGGTAAACCGGTCGGGATAAAACTGTGTATCGGGCACCGCCGCGAATTCATGTGTATGGTCAAGGCGATGCTCAAAACCGGAATTACGCCGGACTTCATCGTTGTGGATGGAACGGAAGGCGGCACAGGCGCGGCCCCGGTTGAATTCTCAAACCATGTCGGCATGCCGATGATCGAAGGGCTGACATTCGTGCACAACACGTTGCGCGGTGCGGGCCTACGCGATCAGATCAAGGTTGGTGCGGCAGGCAAGATCGTATCGGCGTTTGACATCACCCGTGCGCTTGCGCTGGGGGCAGACTGGTGCAATTCGGCGCGCGGTTTCATGTTCGCCATTGGCTGCATTCAGGCGCAGGCGTGTCATACGAACCACTGCCCTGTTGGCGTCGCCACGCAGGACAAAACGCGGATGCGCGCGTTGAACGTGAACCACAAAAGCGAACGTGTCGCGCGGTTCCACCACAACACGATGGAGGCGCTGGCTGAAATGACAGGCGCCGCAGGTCTGGACCATCCCAGCAAATTCCTGCCCCGCCACATGATGCTGCGTCAGGGCGACAAGGCGATGGTTGAGGGTGATGAGGTTTATGCCTACCTGCCGGAGGGTTATCTGCTGGACGACGCAGCACAGGACTATCGCGGGAACAAGACCCGCTGGGCGCGTGCGCGCGCAGAAAGCTTTGCGCCTGTCGATTAAACCGACAAAAAAGGCGCGCAGGGTGACCCGCGCGCCTCTCTCAACTTCTGTTGGCTACGTCAGACTTCTTCGGCAATTGCCGCATTTACGGCGACCTCAAAGATCGCAAGACCTTCTTCTACAATTGCGTCGGATGCGGTCAATGGTACCATAACACGCAATGCGTTGCCATGCATTCCGCAGCTCAGCAGCAGCAAACCGCGCTTGAGCGCATGCGCGATGACGCGCTTGGTAAAGTCCGCATCAGGCTTTGCGCTGACAAAATCTGTCACGAATTCGACCGCGACCATCGCACCCAAACCACGAATATCCCAGAAGCGGTAAGGCGCAGACCTCGCACCGATCTCTGCAAAGCGGGCTTTCAGCATTTCGCCCATCTTGGTGGAACGGGCCAGCAGGCCTTCGTCTTCGATCGCCTTGATCGCGGCAAGCGCTGCGGCGCAAGCAACGGGGTTACCGCCGTATGTGCCACCCAAACCTCCCGGTTCCATCGCATCCATCAGATCAGCGCGTCCAATAACACCCGCCAGCGGATAGCCACCCGCCATGGATTTCGCCACGGTGATCAGGTCAGGCACAACGCCGGAATGCTCAACAGCGAACCATGTACCGGTCCGGCCAAAGCCTGCCTGCACTTCGTCGGCAATCAGCAAAATGCCGTGTTCATCACAGATCGCGCGCAACTGCTGCATCATCTCGAAAGGAACGGGAGTATAGCCGCCTTCGCCCAGAACCGGCTCGATGATCATGCAGGCCACACGGGATGGCTGCGCATCTGTCAGGAACAGGTTTTTCAGGCCGATAATGGCGTCGTCAACGGTGATCCCGTCCCGCGCAGACGGGAAGGGCGCGCGGAAAACATCCGCAGGGAACGGACCGACGTCTTTTTTGTAGGGCGACACTTTGCCGGTCATGCCAAGCGTCAGCAGCGTGCGACCATGATACCCGCCCGTAAACGCGATAACGCCCGGACGACCCGTTGCAGCACGTGCAATTTTCACGGCATTTTCAACAGCTTCGGCACCTGTTGTCACCAGCAGCGTCTTTTTGGGTGCATCACCCGGTGCAATGGCGTTCAGCTTTTCGGCCAGCTCGATATACGGCTCGTAGGGCACAACCTGAAACGAAGTGTGTGTGTAATGATCTTCTTGCGCTTTTGCCGCCTCAACCACTTTGGGGTGACGGTGGCCGGTGTTCAGCACACCGATACCGCCGACAAAGTCGATGAACCGGTTGCCATCAACGTCCCACAGCTCTGCGTTCTCGGCATACTTCGCATAGATCGGCGCGGCAGAGGCAACACCGCGTGGCACGGCTGCGTTCCGGCGCTCAATCAACTGCGCGTTGGTCACATGGGCACCCGCAACCGCTTCGGAAACGATGATTTCAACGGCTGGTGTTGTATCCACGGCAGCGCTTTTCCTTGGCTTGGAGCTTGCCTTGTGGCCGGTCTTTTTCACAGTGCTGGACATGATGTATCCTTTCAGTATCGCGCAGGAGTGCGTTTAAAAAATGATATCCGCTCGTTTAATATAATTGTCAATTGAGATTTATCCGCAACTTGAATTTCTGGAAAGGCGCTGCAAATTGGTTGTGACAAACCAAGGTACCGGCGCTAGGAATACTGCAGATGGCAAAAGGACAACCCGTTGGACATTGGACATAAACTCAGGACCATCCGCAAAGAGCGTGGTCTGTCACAACGGGAACTGGCCACACGCGCAGGCCTGACCAACGGCACGATTTCGTTGATCGAGCAGAACCGCACCAGCCCTTCGGTCGCGTCACTCAAGAGCCTTCTGGATGCGATTCCAATCAGCATGGCAGAGTTTTTCACCACATTGGAAGACACCGACGCCCCGAAAGTGTTTTATAAAGCCGCTGATTTTACCGAGATCGCGCCCAGCGCACCGGGGCAGGTTTCATTGCGCCAGCTTGGGAATATGGACCAACATACCTTGCAGGTTTTGCACGAAACCTACCCGCCGGGCGCAGATACTGGCCCTGAATCCTTGTCACATGATGGCGAAGAGGCGGGGATAGTGATCAAGGGCAGCATCGAAGTGACCGTAGACGGCCATGTGGCCATTCTGGGCGTTGGCGACGGATATCTTTTTGAGAGCAAACTACCGCACCGGTTCCGCAATGTTCACGATGAGGTCTGCGAAGTCATCAGTTCCTGCACGCCACCAAGTTTCTAGGCTTAGTAGTCATTCACCGCGCGGGCGACCTGTGGAATATGGAACCGGATCGCAATGGTGTAACGGTCCACGGTTTGATCAATCTCAACGTTCCCGTTCAACTGCCGTGCAAACGCGTGGATCAGCTTTGTACCAAGCCCGGTTCCATCGACCTGCGGCACTTTGCTGATGGTATTGCTCACCGTCAGGACCGCCTGTTCCGGCCCATCCCTCACCAAAGATACTGACAGTTCCCCACCCTCATCATTATCCGCGCCCACATGTTTCAGAGCATTTGTAATCACCTCGGACACCAGCAACGTCAAAGGCGCGGCATCATCGGCCTCCAGAATGATGGTCTCGTAGTCCTGCGTTACTTTGACATTCGACCCTGCGGACAAGCCAACCTTCAACAATTGGCCCACTGCCTCACCTAGCAATTGTTTGGTGTCCGCCCGCACGGCATTTTCGCTTTGATAGAGGTTCTTGTGTACCGTTGCGAGGCTGAGAATACGGTCCTGCAGGCGGCGCAGCACATGCCCTGCTTCATCAGAATCAGCCTGACGGATTTGCATGTTCATGATCGACGATATCAGTTGCAGGTTGTTCTTGACCCGGTGGTGCACTTCCTTGAGCAGGATATTCTTATCGCGCAAACTGTCCTCCAATTGCGCCTCATCGCGCAGAATGGATTCGCCCATACGGATAAACGCCGCCTCCATGTCGCGCAGTTCAATAGGCACACTGCTGCTGAGCGCGACGCGCGGCAGGTTGCGGTTCAGCGCGAAACGCCGCATTTGCCGGCCCAGTTTGCGGATGTGACGCAGGGCCAGATTGTTCAGCGCCCAAAAGGCAACAATCAGGCTGGCGACCCACATGATCACAGGCAGAAACGAACTAACCCTGCTGACAATGCCGGGCGTCAGAAAGGGTGAATCGACCGGCCAAACACTTAGCGCGTAAGCGCCGCGCTGAACGATAGGTTGCACCGCATAGACACGCGGAACGCCGTTGTGGTTCACCGCATGAAACACACGCCCCGTTTTGCCGGAAAAGTGCAAAAGTTCGTGTTGGGCTGGCATTTCAGCACTTGCAACGGTCAGATCGCCGTCATGGGTCAGAATTGCGCCTTCATCATTGACGGTCACAAACGCTTGGGGCTGCAGCACAAGGTCGGGTTCTTTGATGGCTGCAATCGCCGAATGATCAATCGACAAGGCAATGTACCCAAGAAACCTGCCATCGACGAATACCGGCGAACTGATGACGCTGACCCGACGATCAGGCACTGGCCCGTTCATCCCCGGTTCGGCCCGTTTGCGCGGGTTCTCCATCAGGTCGGCAAAGAGCGGTGACGCCGAGAAATCGAATGTGCCATCGGCAGAAGAACAGCGCATCACACCGTCAAGCGGGATGAACCCGACGACCTGATAAACGGCGCGCGCCTGTTTGTAGGCACGCATGAACGCCGAACACCCTTTGTTGTCGTTGCTGTGCAGTGAAACAATCGGGCCCAGCGCGTCTGCCGCCCCGAACGCTTCTTGCAGGACATAGCGTTCAGCGGATGATGCCTGTTCCGTGACTGCCAACAGCGACAACTCTCCGTTCAGGCGGTTCTGCGCGGTAATCTCTCTGGTCTGGACAATCGCGATCAGGCCAATCGGCAACAGCGCCAGCGACAGGAAAAACAGCACACGTGCCGCCAGCCCTTTCAGGATGTTGTCCCTAAAAAAACCCGAAGTCATCGTTAGAAACTGGCTATCTTTGAGGCTGTGATGACGGACATGGTGGCGTCGTCAGTCATTTCCATCTGCCCGTCTTTGCCATGGCCCAAGATCACGGCCAGCTGCGCGCGGGCGCGATTTGTCCGGCTTTTGATGGTGCCGACCGCCACGCCACACATTTCCGCAGCTTCTTCGTATGAAAACCCGGATGCACCGACCAATAACAATGCCTCGCGTTGTTCGTCGTTCAACTGTGCCAACGCTTTGCGGAAATCCGCCATTTGCATGTGGCCGTCATGGGCAGGCTTTTCAGCCAGGCTTTCGGTGAAAATACCGTCCACGTCCGCCACTTCGCGTCTGCTTTTTCGGCGTGATGAATAGTAAGTGTTGCGCAGAATGGTAAACAGCCACGCTCGCATGCTCGATTCTTGATCGAACTTTTCGATGTTGGTCCACGCTTTGACGATTGTATCCTGTACCATATCATCCGCCGTGGCAGAGTTTCTGGTAAGACTCAAGGCAAAGGCCCGCATTGCCGGCAGGTGTTCAACCAACTCGTCGCGTGGGTCCGGAGACGTTGTCATCCTTGTGCGCTGCGTTCATCATCTTGCTGCCTGAGTTGCTCAAGCAGGTTTTTGAATCTGTCGGGAATCCCTTCATCAAGGGTTTGTTCAAATACGCGTCTGAGATTTTCATCAATCACACGCTCATGATTCTTGCTATTTCCTGAATTCACGCAATGACCCTTGGCTGCTCTGACGGCTTAATATATTTCATGGCTACTGGAACTAAACGCACAGCTGCGCGTTTAGTTCCGAGAATAATATAAAAAGGACCGACCAGATGAATGATGCACCCCAGACCCCAAGCATCACGGATGAGTTGGGCGCAAACATACCATACCTGCGCCGGTTTTCGAGGGCGATGACAGGAAGCCAGCAGAGCGGGGATGCGTTTTCAGCAGCAGCGCTTGAGGCGATTTTGACCGACAGGTCTATTCTGGATGGAGCGCGCGTCAAAGTCGGCCTTTTCAAAGTGTTGTATGGTATCTGGGCCAGCGCAGGCGCCCCCGTCGAAGAAGGTGAAGATGGTGCGCGTGCCAAAACCCAGCGTCGGTTGGCCAGTCTGACCAACAACAGCCGCGAAGCGTTGCTTTTGCACACCATCGAAGGGTTCACTTTCTCTGATATCGCCACAATCATCGGCGTTGCCCAGGCGGAGGCAGAAGAGCTTGTCGTGATTGCGCGCCAGGAGATGGCCGATGCTGCAACCGGTTCTGTGATGATCATCGAAGATGAGGCGATCATCGCGATGGACATCGAATCCATTGTGGCGGACATGGGTCACCGCGTGACCGGTATTGCCCGCACCCGCGCCGAGGCGGTTGAACTGGGTCGCGCAGATGCACCCGACCTTATTCTGGCGGACATCCAGCTGGCCGACAATTCATCCGGCATTGACGCGGTTAACGATCTATTAGCTGAATTGGGCACACGCCCGGTCATCTTTATTACTGCTTTTCCAGAGCGTTTGCTAACCGGGGACAAGCCGGAGCCCGCTTTCCTGATCTCGAAACCTTATTCTGTAGATCAGGTGATTTCAGCCGTGTCACAAGCGATGTTCTTTTCGTCGACTGAAACACTGAACGCGTAAGAATTCGTTGAAAAAGAGCTTTTAAAGCCCTGCATTTTGCGGGGCTTTTTCGCGTCTTAGTTCAATCTGCGCATTCAGCGCCCCACCCAAGAGCACCAGAAAGCTGCTGATCCAAAGCCAGATCAGCATCGCAATCACCGCACCGATGGACCCGTAGACCTGATTGTAGTTACCAAAATTCGAAACGTAATAGGAAAACCCGACCGACAGCACGATCCAGGACGACACCGCCAAAAGCGCACCTGCGGAAAACCACCGCATCTTGGCACCCCGCCTGTTCGGACCAAACCGGTACAAAACAGCGGCACCCGCCAGCAAAACCCCGACCGCAACGATCCAGCGCAACGCATCCACCAACAACGTCCCAACCAGCCCCAAGGGAAAGAACGCCAGCACAACGGGCGTCACAATCAAGCTGATCACAGCCACAATCATCACCACGACCAACATCAATGTCAGGAACAGCGCGCGCACATAATGCCAGATCATGTTCCGGTTTTTGGTCCCGTACACGTTGTTCAGCCCGATCATCATCGCGGCAACCCCCGCCCGCGCAGACCAGAGCGCCACCAGCAAAGACAAAAGGCCCGCCCAGCCCAGCGTGTCGCTGCGCGCTGTGACCAACCCGACCACCTGTTTATTGATAATCTCGTAGACATCGTTCGGCAGCAGTCCGCGCACTTCCTCAAGCTGGGCAACAACGAACACCGGGTCCGCGATTAGCCCCAACATCGCAATCAACGCAGCAAGCGCCGGAAACAACGAAAGCATAGAGAAAAACGCAACTCCGGCAGAGATGAGCGACAGATTGCTTGCTGAAATCAGGGCAATACTGCCTTTGATCGCCTCCCAATACAGCGTGAACCGGCTTTGGGGTTTGGCAACAGCGTCAAATCTGGCGTTGTCGTCTTGCACGGTTCGCAGGTCATCCATGCTCAACGTCATCCCGCACCTGCCCCCAAGCTACAAGCGTAAAGATCAGCGTGCCACCGATGATATTGCCTGCCAGAACCGGCAGGAAAAAGCCGAATATCGCCTGTCCCGCGCCCAGTGACCCTTGCAGCATCAGGAACGCCATTTCCACCGAACCCGCGACGATGTGCGTGAAATCCCCTGCGGCAATCAGCCATGTAAACGTCAGGATCAGGAAAAATGCGGACCCTTCAGCTTGGGGCAACATCCAGACAATCAGCGCAACAATCACCCCCGCCGGAATAGCGCGCCAAAATGCTTCGCTTGTGGCCATCCCTGTCGCGTGTTCAGACAATTCTGTGATCGCGGGCAAAATGTTCTCGGGAAGCGCCGAGGTGAACACAAACAGGGCAGCCGCTGCAAATGCGCCGACAACATTTGCCGACAACACAATCCCCCAAAGACGCAGCATCGCGCCCAGCGCAGCCAGCGTCCGGTTGTGCATGATGGGCAGCACTGTGGTGATCGTATTCTCTGTGAACAATTGCATCCGGCCCATAATGACCGCCAGAAACCCCAGCGAATAGCCAAGGTTCTCGATCAAGAAACGCCATGGCGCGTCTGGCAGGTACGTTCTGAATATGGCCTCGCCCAACACTGACAGGCTGATCAGCATGCCGGCAGCAATGCCTGACCACAACAACGACCGTTTGGTGCGGGCCAGTTCTTCTTCGCCTTCGCGCCGGATGACTTCGTAAATGAGTTTGGGGGATAGAGCAGCCGCTTCTTGCA
>JAFMHE010000369.1 GCA_017854675.1 Paracoccaceae bacterium
TGCGTGAAACATTGGCAGGGATAAAGGTCCGCATGGTTGGCTTGCCTGAAAACGCGATGGCAAAGTACCCTTCCGAGCTGTCTGGCGGAATGCGCAAACGCGCGGGATTTGCGCGCGCCATTGCGATGGACCCCGAGATTGTCTTTCTGGATGAACCGACTGCGGGGCTTGATCCCATCGGTGCTGCGGCGTTTGATATCCTGATCAAACAATTACAGGCCTCGTTGGGGTTAACCGTCTTTCTGGTGACGCATGATCTGGACAGTCTGCATGCGATTTGTGACCGCATCGCGGTGTTGGCGGATCAAAAGGTGCTGGCGGTGGGGTCTATGGACGAAATGTTGCAGGTCGATCATCCATGGGTGCATGAGTATTTCCACGGACCGCGCGCGCGCGCCGCTTTGTCGACGGCCACCCAAGACGGGGCGCACTGATGGAAACCCGTGCGAATTACATCCTGATTGGCATCTTCACACTGCTGTCCATTCTGGGCACGCTGGCGTTCTTTATCTGGCTGGCCAGCGTTCAGGTGAACAAGCAATACCAAAGCTACGGCATCCTGCTCGAAGATGTGTCGGGTCTTGACCCATCGGGCGATGTGTTTTTCAACGGCATTTCCGTGGGCCGCGTCATTGGCTTGCGCATTGCGGATGAAGACCCCTCAAAGGTGTTTACCACAATCGAGATTGAGGCGGACACACCGATCCGGTCCGACACCATCGCGCAGTTACAATCCCAAGGCGTGACAGGCGTTGCCTATATATCGCTGTCGGGTGGCACGCCTTCGGCACCGCCGCTGGTCGAAAATGCACAAGGCTGGCGCATCATCCCGTCGCGGCGTTCCAGCTTGCAATCACTGGTGGAGGATGCGCCCGATCTGCTGGAGGAAGCGACCAGACTGCTGGAACAGTTCCAGGTTTTGACCGGGCCGGAAAACCAGACCTATGTTACGAATATCTTGCGCAACCTAGACGCGTCTTCGGGCCGTCTGGATCAGGCTTTGAATGACTTTTCCGAGATATCGGGCACGGTGCGCGATGCGACCGCCCAGATCACGCTGTTCACGGACCGTCTGGACACAATTGGCGCCTCGGTCACCAACACGCTTGAACAGGCCGACAGCACAATGGCTGCGGCAACGGGGGCGTTTGAAACGGCGGACAAGGCATTGGCCGGTTCAGTCGATGCGATTGGCAGCGCTCAAACGACGTTTGATCAGGCGACGTTGCTGTTGAAAGAACAGGTGCCTGATATTCTTGATCAAGTGGCCGAGGCCGCTGCGCTGACCAATGCGGCCATTGTTGATCTGCAATCGCGATCTGGCGCAACACTCGACGGATTTGCGCAAACGGCTGACCTGTTGAACGCCCGATTGAGCGAGCTTGAAGGGTCGTTGAAGGAAGCCAACACCGCGTTTATCGCTGTGACCGAAGCGTCAAACAGCTTTGACATCCTTGTCGACGGGGACGGCACATTGCTGGTATCTGAGGCACGCGTTGTTCTGGCGGATGCCAAGAACGCGATTGCGACGATCCAAGCGGTTGTTCTGAACGATGTGCCAGCGATCATGACCGACATTCGAACAGGTGTTGCAAGTGCCAGCAAAGCGGTCGAGGATGTTGCGGCAAACCTGACAGGCCTGACGGATCGGTTCGATCCCATGGCCGAACAGGCGCAGCAGGCC
This sequence comes from Paracoccaceae bacterium, assembly GCA_017854675.1. GTDB lineage: Bacteria > Pseudomonadota > Alphaproteobacteria > Rhodobacterales > Rhodobacteraceae > Sulfitobacter. The sequence continues at coordinate 1,685 of JAFMHE010000369.1, forward strand.
ATCGCGTCTGCCAATGCGCTATTTGTCAAAGCGCAAAGCAGCCTTGCGACGTTAGACACGACATTGCAGGTGGCCGAAGGCGCGCTTGGCTCCGCCCAAACCACTTTTGACGCGGCCACTGGCATTCTGGATACCGACCTTGGTCCGACAATGACGGATATCCGCACCGCGTCTGCCCAGATCAGCAAGGCAGTCACCGATGTGACCAATGACATACCCGAAATCACCGCAGAACTGCGTGCGCTGATTGCCCGCAGCGATGCGGTGGCCCGCCAAATTCAGACGGCCGTCGCGCAAGCCACCCCCGGCATCGGTGATTTTGCGAGCAAAGGCTTGCCCGAACTGACACGACTTGCGACAGAGGCACGTACGCTGGTGCAAACCCTTGGCGATCTGACCCGCCGGATTGAACGCGACCCCGCGCGGTTTATTCTGGACGGCCGCGTTCCCGAATACAGGAGATAGATGATGTCCCGATTGACCCGCCGCATGGCCCTTATCGGGGGCGTCTGCGCCCTAAGCGGTTGCTCTGCCATTACATCGTTGAACGCTGCGGCCAAACCGTTGGACACCTATGATCTGCGGCCTGCGCCGGGGGCAAAGACGGGGGCGCGCAAATCACGCACATTGTTGGTGGCAAAGCCCCAAGCCACGGCCGCGCTTGCGACGGACCGGATCATGATCAAACCTGAACCGGCGTCGATTACATACCTGCCTGACGCCCGCTGGAGCGATGAATTGCCCGCAGTCATTCAATCCCTGTTGATCCGGAGTATTTCCGAAACGGGCCGTATCGCTTATGTCGGGCGCACCGACGCAGGCCCGATACCGGACAAGGCACTGTTGGTGCGCATCGACGCATTCGAGGT
>JAFMHE010000370.1 GCA_017854675.1 Paracoccaceae bacterium
ACGGGCAGCGACACGTCAGCCTCAAGCAGTGCGATGCGCACCTCGCGCAGGGCGGTTTTAACGTCCTCTTCGGACAGGGCGCCTTGTTTCGTCAGACGGTCAAAGACGCTGCCAAGGCGTTCGCTGAGGTTCTCAAACATGGGCGGATGCCCCTCTCTGTCGGTTGCGGGTTGGTTCCTATGTAGGAACGCCTGCGAAAATGCACAAACGCCCCAGTGGGCGCAACGCGCTGACTGAGGGCGATCCCTGCCACATGGCAATGGGACCGGAAGGCTTTGCTTCCGGGATTACGGCGGCGTTTACGGCGTGAACGGGCGCGAGTCAAGCCAACCAGCGGCACAGAAGGCCAAGGCAGAGGTAGATAGGAAAGCGGCCAGCTTTACAGGTGTTCTCAAGGTCTAGTTGTTCAGGAGTTTTGCGGATGATCTTCATAGGCATCTTGGCGAACTGGCAGATGCAGATGTATCCAGTTGTTGATCTGGGTCAACGTCTGTGCCCCGTCCTCGTCAGAGGTGTACATGCGCGTCACAACCCACCCCTCGCGGTCGTGAAACAGCAAAACCAATCGGCGCAAGGACAGATTGCCCGTGTTGGATGTCTGCATATGCGCTTGTTTCAAGGCGGACAGCGGGGCGGAACGGACGCGGGTGCCAAATATGGTGACATTGCGGACGTGCACGATGCCCGCCGCCTTGTCCAAGGTCACTGCGACCTTGCGCATTGCAACACTGCCAAGGATCAGCGACGCAGCACCGACCAGACCGATGAAGACGAGCGCACCGCGCATGTCGCCCTCGGCCCAGAGCGAGAGACCGAGATAAAGACACAGCGCGCCAAAGGCAGCGGCGATGGCACCATAATACCAGCCGAAATGCACCAGACGCAGACGTGTCGGGCTGCGCTCAAGTGTTTTCATGTGTCCAACCGTGGCTTTCATGGGGCGATCATGGACAAAGGGGCTCAGTAGGCCAAGCCGTTATGTGTGGCGCGCGGGTCAATATATACCTTGCATTAACGAACCAAAGTCGAAAAATATGGCACAACTGTTCGCAAGCGCACAAAGGGCACTCATGGATAACTGGGACGAGATCAAGACAGCCTATCATGTTGCACGGCTGGGCACTGTCAGCGGTGCTGCCGATGCGCTGGGCGTACACCATGCGACGGTGATCCGTCATATTGATGCGCTGGAGGGGCGGTTGGGGGTCAAATTGTTCCAGCGTCACGCGCGCGGCTACACAGCGACCGAGGCGGGCGCTGATTTGTTGCGGGTGGCGCAGGCGACCGATGACCAGTTCAACCAATTGGCAGGCCGTATCAAGGGGCGCGGCGCAGATGTATCGGGTGATCTGGTGGTGACATCGCTGGCCTCTATGTCGGGGCAGTTGGTGCCGCTGTTGGCCGCGTTTCAGCGCGAATATCCTGATCTGAACGTCCATTTTCTGACGGGAGAGCGTCTGTTTCGGTTAGAATACGGCGAAGCACATGTCGCGATCCGCGCTGGCGCGCCGCCAGACCAGCCCGATAATGTCGTTCAGCATCTGATTGATCTGCCCGTCGGGGCCTACGCAAGCCGTGCTTATGCAGACGAACACGGTGTGCCGGAGGGGCCGGCCGACTATGGGTCCCACCGCTTTATCGGAACGGATGACCCCGAAAGCCGTGCGCCATTTTACAGTTGGATGCGGGAAAACGTACCTGAACGCGCGGTGCGGTTCCGCTGTTCTGACAGTAATGCGGCGGCGGCGGCAGTTCTGTCGGGGGCCGGAATCGGATTTATGGCGCACAACCTTGCGCGGTTGCACCCCGATCTGGTCGAGGTTCACGCGCCCCGCCCCGAATGGCAATCGCCCTTGTGGCTGGTCACGCATGTCGATCTGCACCGTACGATCAAGGTTCAAACCCTGCTCAGCTTTATCAAGGCGAAAGCCCGCGAAGGTTTGTTGTGACCCCCCAAGCCCAAGGGCATCTTGCGATGTTGGCGTTCTCGGCCTTGGTGGCGGGGTCGTTCTCGCTGGGTGGTATGATGGCCAATGACATCGCACCTGACGCATTTACCGCGATGCGGTTCTGGCTGGCGGCGGTCTTTGTCGGGGTGTTGGCATGGCAGCGGGGCGCACTGGCGCCTGCCAGCTTTGTGGCACCTTGGCGGTACGGGGTGCTGGGCGGGCTTTTTGGTCTTTATTTCGTGCTGATGTTTGAGGGGCTGCGCACCGCGCCGCCGGTCAGTGCGGCGGCGGTGTTTACGCTGGTGCCGTTGATGGCGGCAGGGTTTGCCTATCTGCTGCTGCGGCAGGTTCTGACAGGGCGTATGACGCTGGCGTTGGCGATCGGCGGGATCGGCGCGCTTTGGGTGATCTTTCGCGGTGATCCGGGGGCAGCACTGGCGTTTGATGTGGGGCGTGGAGAGGCGATCTATTTCATCGGCTGCATCAGCCACGCCATCTATACGCCGATGGTGCGCCGGTTGAACCGAGGCGAAAGTGCGGTGACATTCACCTTTGGCACTGTGGTTGCGGGGGGCATATTGCTGGGCATCTATGCGTGGCC
>JAFMHE010000371.1 GCA_017854675.1 Paracoccaceae bacterium
GTGTGGACTGACTGCGCCCCTCGAACGGATTCTTACCAATGGACCGCGACCGCGTGATGACCGTCTTTGTCGTCTTGCCCACGGCCTTGCTCAGCTCCTCAATGGTTTTTTCATCTGAGGGGGTGAGGTAGAGCTTTACGCCTGCGTTGCCCTGCAACGCACGGCGGGTGTTTTCACCATAGATTTCATCTAGGGCAGGAATGGTTTGTGTGACCACCGCCAGATGACCGCGGTAGGTGCGCAGAGTTTCAATACTCTCGACCACGATGGGCATTTTGCCAAGACGGTTGAACTCATCGAGCATGATCATCACGGGCCAAGGCTCATCTTTACCCGGTTCCTTCTCTTGCATCGCCGAGAGAAGGTCAGAGAAAAACAACCGGATCAGTGGCGCAAGCGGCTTTACCATCAAGGGCTGGACAACGAGATAGACCGTAAAGGGCTTTTTGCGGATCGTGCGGAAATCAAAGTCGGAAACCTGCGTCGCCTCGTCAATCGCGGGGTTCTGCCATTGATCCAGGCCTGACGTCATCAGAAGCGAGACATAAGACGTCAGCGTATCGTTGTTGGTGGAGGCCAGCCGCGTAAAGATCAACTTCGCAGCTTTGTTGTCAATCTCGTGGCCCCGCGCCACATATTCTTTCTGCTTGTTGCCACCCGAGGCCGCGATCCGGTAGATCTCGCCCAGGTTCGGCTTCTTGCGCTGGAAGGCCAGCAAGCCTGCCGCCACGAAGAGATCGATACCGCCCTTCAGAAGGCCCTGAACGCGATCATTGTCACTTTGCAGAAACAAGGTCGCCAATAGCTGCAATTCCATCTGCTGCCGCGCGGGGTCTTCCAATTCATAGATGCGCAAAAGCGGATTGTAGCGATGCGTCCGCTTGCCTTCCCAGTCCGTGGGCGCAAAGCGGTAGACCTTGTCGCCCTGGGCGGCACGGTGACGCGCCGTGGCTTCAAAACACTCGCCCTTTACATCCAACGTGACGGCAGACCCCTGCCATGTGAGCAGGTTCGGGATCACAAAGCCGCTGGTTTTACCGCGCCCCGTTGGTGCCACGATCAGGGCATGGGGAAAGACCTTAGAGGTGATGTAGCGGGCCCGCGACTTTGGGCTGCCCAATTTGCCCAGAATAAACCCGGTGCCGGGCTTGCCAAAGAACCCGTTGGCCTTCATCTCGCCGCGCTTTTGCCAATGGGTCTGACCAAAGCGTGTGAGCGCGGATCCAGACAAGGCTAGACTCATCATCAGCCCCGCGACGGCACACCCGCCGATGATCAAGTTGATCAGCTGGAAATCATCAGGCCGTCTATCTCTGATCCAGAGGTAATTCTGCGCGATATATCCAAAATCGATATCGGCGCTGAACCCAAGTGCCTTGAAGGTCAGCACAGCCGAGGCAATGGTGTAGCCCATCGCACCCGCCACCAAAGTGACCAGAACGACCCCGATAGCAATCCAAGCCTTGCCCATGGATCCACTCAATGGACCTGGCCCCGCTCTGTCTCGCCGTCCACGTCCGCCGCGCGGTGTCTCTCGACTTCAACGTCTGCCAACTCATCGACAACCTGTCGCAACGCATCCGAGTTTGCGGTTGCCGCATCCGATTGCAAATAGACCTTTGCGGCATAGAGACGGTCGAGGCGATCTTCGATGATGTTTTCCAAAGCATCGCTGTCGCCATCGTTCAGACGATCCAGCTGCGCCGTGTCCAAAACCCGCGCCACCTCGGTGCGGAAGGCCTCGCGATCTTGGTCGGTCTCAAAGGGTGAAGACAACTCCCCTGCACGTTCATGGACGAGAACACGGGACAGTTCTGGCGTCTCATTCTGGACTGTCTCGCGCTCCATAAGGCGTATGTCACGTTCCGCGCCGCGCGCCTCATAGACACGTTCGTAGGTATCGCCGAGACCTTCCGCCAGTTGCTCCGGCATATCAGGATATCGCGTCTGTAGATCGCGCGCGACGGAAACGGAGATTGGCGTGCTGCTGTGCGCCCCCAAACGCGCCGCCTCAACCTCACTGATAACCCGGTCTGCTGCGGCCTGATCTACGATCACCGCCCTGCCCTCCTCATCCATGCGGATGACATCGGTAGGGCGTGCAATCAGCTCTGGATGGTCGCGCAGATAGTCCCGCTGTTCGTCTTCCAAACGCTCTACGGCACGGCTTTCGATCACCGCTTCGTCCCGATCTTTAGTCCCGGCTTCGATTCGAGTCTCGATGCGAACGGCATTGGCAGTCGTTTCAATCTGGGCCTCAGTCACATGCGCCTGCACCTCTCGGACGTCTTCAATGACCCCGTCACGGCGCAGAACGCCCTCCCGCTCCAACATGGTCCCCAGCTGCACATGCACATCATTGAGAACATCCCGCGCCTGTTCCAAATCCGCACGGCGCTCAAGGTTCAGATCCTTCGCCTCGGCCACCTTGGACAGGTCATCCGCGATCCATTGATGCTCAAGGGCCGCGTTCTGCGCCCCTGTTTCTATGCGGGCCACAACCTGCGCTGTGCTGATCCCCGTGCCGCGCAGCGCTGCAT
>JAFMHE010000120.1 GCA_017854675.1 Paracoccaceae bacterium
GCAGCATCTCGCCATCGTCGGTTTCCACCATGGTCACAGTGATCGTCCGGTCCACTTTGGTGGCGTCACCGGGCGCCCCAATCGTCATCATTTCGGCGTGTTCATTGCCATGGCCTTCGGCCTCTTGCACCTTTACCTCGGAATGTTTTGTGTCATGCGAGCCGCTTGCGAACACTGGCGCCCCGAAAGAGAGGGCAATCGCTGTTGTCAAAAGAAGGTTTTTCATCGTTTTTCCTAGATTTTCAAGACTGGTATGGGTGAAAGGCCGGTTCAGCCTTTTTGCGCGGGTTTCGGTGTCAGAATAGTCTTGGGGCTTTTGTTGGAGGCAAACTCCGGCAACTCTCCGGTCCATTCATAGGCCTGTTCACCGGGCGGATTTTCATACCAGCCGGGGTCTTCATAATCGTCCGCTCCGATCCCTTCGCGGACCTTCACGACAGAGAACATGCCACCCATCTCGATTGGTCCATGGGGACCCCAACCGTTCATCATCGGAATGGTGTTATCGGGCAATTCCATGCTCATTTTGCCCATGTCGCCCATACCGGCCATGCCCATGGGCATATAGTCAGGCTGGAAGGTCCGGATTTTCTTTGTCAGCTGTGATTTATCCACGCCGATAAATGTCGGCACATCGTGGCCCATTGCATTCATCGTATGGTGCGATTTGTGGCAGTGGATCGCCCAATCGCCCAAATGATCGGCAGTGAATTCATAAGCCCGCATTGCCCCCACAGGGATGTCGATACTGACCTCTGGCCACTGCGCAGATTCCGGCACCCATCCCCCATCGGTGCAGGTCACTTTGAAATCATAGCCGTGCATGTGGATCGGGTGGTTCGTCATGGTAAGGTTGCCGACGCGCACGCGTACCTTGTCGCCACGGTTGACCACCAGTGGGTCGATGTCAGGGAATATCCGGCTGTTCCATGTCCACAGGTTGAAATCCGCCATCGTCATGATGCGCGGCACGTAAGTTCCCGGATCAATATCAAACGCATTCAGCATGATCAGAAAGTCACGGTCCACCGGCATGAACGTGGGGTCCTTGGGGTGGACCACAAACATGCCCATCATCCCCATCGCCATCTGAACCATCTCGTCCGCATGCGGGTGGTACATGAAAGTGCCCGATTTGATCAGGTCAAATTCGTAGACAAAAGTTTTGCCCGGCTTGATCCCCGGATGGCTGAGCCCCACGACGCCGTCCATGCCCGAAGGCAGGATCAGGCCATGCCAATGGACCGATGTGTTCTCTGGCAGCTTGTTGGTGACGTAGATCCGCACACGGTCGCCTTCAACGGCCTCGATTGTGGGGCCGGTAGACTGTCCGTTATAGCCCCAAAGGTGGGCAATCATGTCATCGGCCAATTCACGTTCGACCGGTTCCGCGACAAGATGGAATTCCTTGACCCCGTTGTTCATCCGGTGGGGCAAAGTCCAGCCGTTTAGGGTCACAACAGGGTTGTAATCCACGCCCGTTGAAGGGCGCGGCGTGATCGCCGTTGCCGCGCTGTCCATCTGTGCGGCTTCCGGCAGACCCATGTTCAGGGTCTTGCCCCAAGCTTGGGAAGAGACAAGCGTTGCACCAGCAGCACCTGCCCCGAGTAATTGGCGTCTGTTCAACATATCAAATTTCCTTTCAAATCTGGCCATTTCAGTGAGGTGCGCCGCCACCGGCGGCAACTGTTGCGCCCGTCCCGCCAGCACCACCGCCGCCTGCGCCACCGCCATAAATGGCAGCTGTCAGATCGGCCTGAGCCACGTAGAAGTCGCGTTTTGCGTTCGCTGCCTCCAGGGAGGCGGACAGTTTCTCTCGTACATCCGTCAAAAGCTCGAATGTGTTGGTGATCATGCCGTTGTAGGACAGCAGACCTTCTTCCTCGACGGTCTGGCGCAAGGGCACCAATACGTCCCGGTAATGCCGCGCAATTTTATAAGACGCGTGATAGGATGCTTCTGCACCGCGGGCCTCGGAGCGGACGTTGACAGCTGTTTCGGCAAGCACATTCGCCGCTTGCAGGTACATCAATTCAGCCTTGCGCATTCGCGCCTTGCCCGTGTCATAGATGGGAATTGCAAATTCCAGCTCGATCTGAGGGGTCAGCACTTTTTCGGTATCGCCATCTTCGCCAACCTCGCGTTCAAATTCTGCGCCGCCGACGATTTCAAGATCACTCACAATGCGGGTTTGATCCGTCAGACCAAAGGCTGCTGCTTGAGCCTCAAGCCCCAACTTTGCCACACGCAGATCGACCCGGTTGCGCAAGGCCTTTGCCTCGATGTTGGCAACCCTGCCCACTGATCTGGGCAAAGCAGGCAATGCATCAGGCACATAGTAATCAACCTCGGTGCCCCAGAGGCCCATCAGGCGTGTCAGTTCCTCTTTCGACTTGGTTGCATTCAGACGCGCCTTGGCCAGTTGTCCCGCCAATTCGGCATTGAACGCCTGCTCACGGGCTTGGCCTGCCTTGTTCAGGGCACCTGTCTCACCCAGCCTGCGCGCCAGTTCTGACCCTGCATCAGATGTTGCTTTGGCCCGCTTGAGGTATCCAACCGCCTCGAACGCCGCCACGGACGCAATCCATGCCTGACGGGTCTGGTTGGCCAAGGCCAGCGTGTCATTCACAGCGCTCAACTGCGCTTGGCGAAAACCGGCATCCGCAATCGCTCGGCGTTGTTTGCGTGTGGTTGCATCCAGAATGTTGGCACGTATCAACCCTTCGATGGCGCGGTAGGCCCCTAGTTCAGGCGCGCCTATTCCCAAAATCCCGATCGAAACGACAGGGTTCTCGGGCGTTGATTGCTGCCATGCGTTGGCAGCGGATAGTCCAACGTTTGCATAAGACGCCTGCAGACCCTTGTTGTTCAACAAAGCCACCTGCACAGCGGTATCCGCCGAAATCGTCTTGCGATGCACCATTGCGTGAACCTGTTTGCTCAGGGCCTCGTTTTCAGCTTGGGTTTCGGCAAAAACGGTTCGCTTTCCGATTGCCGGCGTAATCTGGCTTGCCACATTGGCAAAACCTGCTTTCGGTTCGGTATAGGCGCCAGGAACTGCGACTGCGCATGCCCCCAGGAAAAGCGGAAAGCCTGCAATCAGCGGGAGTTTTGAAATACGCATCAGTTCCCCTCCGACTGTTCTTGGTTGACGGTACGCCAATCGCGCGGACCCGTCGGGCCGCGATATGTGTATCCGGCAAGTGGATCTTGATACGGGAGGGGCGAGACGACGGCCGAATTGGTGGCCGCCTGTTGTGCTGTCACGATGGGCAATGGCGTGGCCGTATAGGGCAACGGCTTGAGGTCTTGGGCGCATGCGCCAAGCGCGAGGGCCGAAGCCCCTAAGAGTATTTGAATTTTCATGGATAGTGCCTGACTGATAAACTTCGGAGCCGCGCGCAGATGCGCACGAAACGAAGGCTCTGCTATGAGCCGATGATCAGATCAGGGGTTGGGGAGGCCGTAAAAAGCCTGACGGCTCGATAGAACTCGCCTGCGCCCGAAGCGGCACGTAGCGGTCGCTTGTGGTCTGCCCCACAAACACAGGCGCAACGTCATTCAGGACAACAGAACTACAAATCCCGCCACAGCATTTACCAGCCAAGTGATCTTGTCCCTCGGAACTGGCAGCTGAGCCGCATTTTGCACCCATCGTCGAAAAAGATGACATATCGTGGTTCTGATGCGCGGCACTCTGTTCCGAAGCATCAACAACAGAATGTTGACCACCGTGCATATCAGTCGATGCGTGCGAAGCAGAGGGCGGAAGGATCACCAAAGCAAAGGCAAACGCGGCGCAAGCCACCGTTTTAATCATTGCAAATATGGTACTTATCCCGGTCATTCCCCACGTGTGGGCAACTTCTTGGCGGCAGTCAATCCATCCTGCGCGGGAAGGTTTTCAACTTTTTCGTGAGACCGGCAGAGATGCGCCAGTCAAAGGCACTTTGAGCGATATACCTCAAAACATCCGTGCCAACATCCATCCGCCCATACCAAGCATCATCAGATTTTCAGTCAGTGAGATGAAGCCAAGCGGCACGTTGCTACTGCCGCCCACACAGGCGCATTTCAGTTCGCGTTTGTCGATATAAACTGCCTTGATGACCGAAACCGCCCCGATACCGCCGATAACAATTGCGACAGGCGCCGCCAGCCACAACAGCGCGCCAGCGGTCATGGCGATACCGGCAAATGCCTCACCGAAAGGATAGACCTTGCCATAAGGCACCCAACGCTGCGCGAGCAGGTCATAGTTGAGGAACATCGTAGAGAAATTCTCGATATCTTGCAGCTTTTGAACGGCCAGAAAGCACATGGAGATCGAGATGAACCATTCAAACCCACGCAGGGTGAAGATATTTTCAAAGCTATACCATGACAGGCCAAGCGCCATCAAACCCGCCACCGCAAAAATCGCAATGACCGGTTGATAGGAGGTGTCCGATTGTTCGTCTTTGGGTTTGTCTAGGTCGAAGTAAATCCGAAGTTCCTCATATCCGCCGACACGTTCGCCTTCCACAAATGTCTGGGGCGTCGTCTCGACCCCGTGCTTTTCCATAAACGCATCAGTCTGTTCACGGGTCTTCAAGGGGTTATCTTCGACTTTCAACCCTTGCCGCTCCAACAGATCCTTGGATTTCAATCCGTAGGGGCATGTGTGGTCAGGCGTGGCCATACGGTAGAGCCTGGCAGTTCTGGTATCTTGATCGTTTGGCATGTCTATATCCTTCATTTCCCGTCGATTTCCGGTATTGCGGCGGGACCGCCCTCAAGGTCGACAATGAGCGCCTTCATCTCTGCGATCTCCAGTCGTTGCGCGTCGATGATATCATTGGCTAATTTGCGCACGCGCGGATCAGAAATGTTGGCCCGCTCCGACGTCAGGATCGCGATGGAATGATGCGGGATCATCGCACGCATCCATGAGGTGTCCGCCACTGTGGTCTGGCTGCGCACTGCAAACAATGACAGGGCAAAGATCAGCGCGCTGCCTGCGAAAATCGCGATATTTGCGGTGCGGTTGGTGTACATGCCCAACATAAAAGCCAGCATGATCACCGCCATCACAGCCCCCATGTACAGCGCCATGTAGCTGCGGGTTTCGCTGAAAAAGACATGATCCAGCGCGTAGGTGTTGAGATACATCAGACCGAACATGACGACGGTCGATGTGATAATCATCGCGAAAAAACGCCAATAGGACATGGAATTTGCCTCCCGTAAAAATTGCGTGTTCACAGGTAAAACCCGGTTCCAGCGCTGGAGGGTTCCATATTTATGTGGGAAATTTCTCCAGCTTCGCGAGAATCGGGCAGTCGGGCCGTCCGTCCCCGGCGCAGGTCTGCACCAGATGGGACAAGGTCTCACGGATCGCCTGTAGATCCGAAATTTTGGTCTCGATTTGCTCCAGATGCTCTTTTGCGATGGCGCGCACATCGGCGCTGGCGCGGTCCTGATCATTCCACAGCGCCAGCAGATTGCGGCAATCCTCGATGGTAAAGCCCAGCGCCCGTGAACGTCCCAGAAACGCCAGCTTGTGCATGTCGCTCTCGCGGAAACTGCGGTAGCCGTTTGTATCGCGCATTGGCGTGATCAGGCCAATGTCCTCATAGTATCGGATGGTTTTGGCAGGCAATCCGGATTTCTTCGCAACTTCGCCGATGTTCATGATGCGTCTCCTACTCTGCTGCTGCGGGTACAAGTCTGCCGGTGTCAGCGCGTGTGGATCGCCCTTCGGATACCGCCGATGCGATCCACCGCAGGCGCAGGGCGTTGGACAAGACGAACACGCTGGACAGTGCCATCGCGCCGGCCGCCAATGCAGGCGACAGCATCAAACCGAAAAGCGGATAGAAAACACCCGCCGCCACAGGGATCAACAAAGCGTTATAGCCGAAAGCCCAGAACAGGTTCTGGCGGATATTTCGCATTGTGCGCTGGCTGACATGCAGGGCGTTCACGACGCCGCCCAGATCACCCGACATCAACACAACATCCGCCGCCTCGATTGCGACATCTGTTCCGGTGCCGATGGCCACCCCCACATCCGCATGGGCCAATGCCGGCGCATCATTGATCCCGTCCCCGACAAAGGCGACCTTGCGCCCGCCCGCTTGCAAGTGTTGCAGGGCTGCGACTTTGCCGTCAGGCAGGACTTCGGCAACGACCGTGTCAATGCCAAGCTGTGCTGCAATCGCATCCGCCGTCGCTTGATTGTCGCCGGTGATCATCGCAACCTTAAGGCCAAGATCATGCAGCGCCGCGATCGCCTGCGCTGTGCTGGGCTTTACCGGATCGGATACCGCGATAACCGCCGCCAACCGCCCGTCGATTGCGGCATAAAGCGGGGTCTTGCCCGCCTGCCCCAAGTTTGTTCCAATCGACTGCACCTTGTCCAGCGTGATCCCCTCGCGCAGCATCAGGCGGTCAGCACCGACGAGGACCTTTTGGCCCTCAACCACGGCACTGATGCCGTATCCTGTGATCGACTGGAATTCCTCGACCGGGGCAAAGGTCAATCCGTCTTGCTGGGCGCGCCGCACAATGGCTGCCGCAATCGGATGCTCCGACGTGGCCTCGACCGAAGCGACCAAGCGCAGCACATCGCTGTGTGCGAACCCGTCCATCACCGTCAAATCAGTCAACTCGGGGCGGCCTTGGGTCAGCGTGCCGGTCTTGTCCAATGCGACCGTTCCAATGTCGTTCAACGACTGCAATGCATCGCCGCGGCGGAACAGCACGCCCAATTCCGCGGCGCGGCCAGTGCCCACCATGATTGAGGTAGGCGTCGCCAGCCCCATCGCGCAAGGGCACGCAATGATCAGCACAGCCACAGCCGCCACCACCGCAAAACCAAGCGCAGGATCAGGCCCGAGCACTAGCCACGCGCCAAAGGTAAGCACCGCAATCGCCATCACCGCAGGTACGAACCACAGCGTAATCCGGTTCACCAGATCCTGAATCGGCAGCTTTGCACCCTGCGCTTCCTCGACCATGCGGATAATCTGGGCCAACATCGTATCACTACCGACTTTTGTCGCCCGAAACACCAATGCGCCGGTCCCGTTGATGGTGCCACCCACAACCTGCGCGCCCTGCGATTTCTCCGCAGGAACCGGCTCTCCCGTGATCATGCTCTCATCAACATAAGAAGAGCCGCTTTCAACGACCCCGTCGAGCGCGATCTTTTCTCCGGGCCGCACCTGCACCAAATCCCCGACCACGATGTCGTCGACCGGCAGTTCGATCACGCCTCCGTCGCGCTCCACGCGCGCCGTCTTGGCCTTGAGGCCCACAAGTTTCGCAATCGCCTGCCCTGTGCGCCCTTTTGCGCGGGCCTCCAGAAAGCGACCCAATAGGATCAACGTGACGATCACCGCCGCCGCCTCGAAGTAGACCGCGCGCGTGCCGATGGGCAGCAACGATGGCGCGAACAGGGCGACGGTGGAAAACCCCCACGCAGCCGAGGTGCCGAGTGCGACCAGCGAATTCATGTCTGGCGCGCCTTTGATCAATGCGGGGTAGCCTTTGAGATAAAATTGCCGCCCCGGCACCACCAGAACGAGGGTAGTCAGGACAAACTGAATGCCCCAATTCAGCCCCATGCCCATCGTGTTCATGATCCAGTGATGCAGCGCCGGGATCAGATGGCTGCCCATTTCAAGGATGAACACAGGAAGGGTCAGCACGGCGGCCAGTAGTGTCATCGACTTGAGATGGGCCGATTCCGCCGCTTTGCGGTCACGGGTGGCGTCTGATCCGCCTTGGTCCGTGATCACGCGCGCGGGGTATCCGGCAGCGCCCGCCGCCTGCGCAATCTCTGATGCAGGTATGCCCAAAGCCCGCACCGTCGCTTGCTCTTGCGCCAGATTGACAGAGGCCGATACAACACCCGGCACGGCCGCAAGCGCACGTTCGACCCGCCCGACACAGGACCCGCAGGACATGTTTTCAACTGAAAAGCGGAATGTTTGCAGCTCTGCAGGATAGCCCGCATCATTCAGCGCCGTAACGACCAGCCCCAGATCAGAACCCTCAGCCATCCCGACCGTCGCCGTCTCTGCCGCAAGGTTCACAGTAGCCGACAGCACGCCCGGTACAGCCAACAGCGCCTTTTCGACCCGTCCGACGCAAGATGCGCAGGACATCTCGCGGACGTGGAATGTCGTGGAATTTTCGCGGCTCATGGGGAGGCTCCTGTTCTGTCTCAATCAGCAGATAGGGCTTCCAGTAGCTGGAGGGTCAAGTGCCAATGTGGATTCAAGCGATATGATGTTCAATGCGGCGGGTTTCGGCTGGCCTGAACTTCACGCTCCTTTTCGGGCCAAGTGGAGCGGATATAGGCAAGGATATTCCAGATATCGTCATCGGAAATTACCCCGTCAAAAGCAGGCATACCGCTGTTGAAACCGGTGACACCCATGGCGGCCAAAGTAGCCTGACCGCCCTGTTTGGTATAGTCAAACAACATCGCGCTGTCGTGATGCCATGTGTGGCCAGACGCATCATGCGGTGGCGCAGGCAAAACGCCATCCTCGCCGGGCGTGCGCCAGTCCGGCTGGCCTTCCAAATTCGCCCCATGACAGACCGCGCAGTTTTCCGCATAAACGGCCCGGCCCGCAGCAATATCGCGGTCGTCCAGTTCGTGATCTGCAATCGCCCAAGTGGTCCAGAACACAAAGACCGGAACCAACCACTTCATGTGACACTGACCCATGTGCGCATGCCTCCGGTCGCATGACTGAGCATGTGACAATGCAACAACCATTTGCCCGGATTGTCAAAAACACAGATGATATCACGGCTTGTCCGCGGCTCTACCAGCGTCGTGTCGCGCAGATCACCAAGCGCACCATCCGCACCGACCTCATAAAAGTGGTGGCCGTGCAGGTGGATGCCATGCGGAAAGGACGTATCATTGACCAATGTCACCCGAGCCGTCTCACCGCGCTGGAACGTGCCGAAAGGCTCGGGTTGTAGATCGGACAGGTTGTTGAACGCCCAGATGTTGTCGCCCCCGTGCCGCCCGCCCATGGCACCGCCCATCATCGTCAGGGTCAAATGTTGGGTGGGCATGTCCGGCTTGGGCAGATCAGGCGCCGCAAGGGCCACAATCGGGGTTGGCTGTCTGTCGGTGTTCACACCTTCGGCGGCAACACCGGCAAGCCGGTAAAGCCCGTCACGCGTGATCATATCAAAGACGACGACATCCTGCACATCGACAATCAGATCGGCCCGCTGTGCGGGTGCCAGCGTGATGTCAGACAGGGCGCGCGGCACAGGCAGCGCCATGCCATCGAATGCGACGATGGACCCGCTCGCGCCGCTGATCTGCAGCGGAAATATCCGGTTGGTGGCCGCATTGATCAGCCGCAACCGGACGCGGTCCCCGACACGCACCTGCGATTTTGACACAAACCCGCGCGCGAAATTCCCCATATAGCCATCATGGGCAACACTGTGCATATCGGCAAATTCGTCGACCAGACTGCCGTCGTCCTGTATCCGCCAATCCGCGAAAAGCACGGTAATATCATGATCCACGTCCGGGGGCACATCATCCTCGACGATCAATGCGCCCATCATGCCGCGCGCCACCTGCTCGTGCGAGATGTAATGCGAATGATACCAGTAGGTGCCCGCATCGGGTGGCACAAAGCTGTAAGTCATGCGCGCGCCGGGCTGGATCAGTTCTTGCGTCAGCATCGGCACACCGTCCATCATGTTCTCAAGCCGGATACCGTGCCAATGGACTGCGGTGCCCTCTTGCAACCCGTTATCAACCTCCACCGCGACCCGCTCTGCGCGCCGCACCCGCAACTCGGGGCCCGGCACCGACCCGTTGAAACCCAGCATGGCTGTGGTGCTTGCGCCATCGGGCAACACCTGTTCCACTACGGTTTCAGCCCGCAAGTGCAGCATATCTCCCGCTGCAAACCCACTGCGCGGAAGCAGCGCTAAGGCGCAGGTTGAAGCCAGAAAATCCCGTCTGTTCATGTGACCCTCATGTCGGCAAAGCGAGTGTAGATGTGAGAACTGCGGTGGACGCCAGCACGGCAAGGATCACGCCCCATTCCAGGGTGATCGACCGTGACAGATGCCGAGCGGCATGCGGATCACCTGCTTGCATAGCGGGGATAAAACGCAGCTTGTTGGCGGCACCCAGCCCAAGCAATACTGCAACCAGCGCCACCTTGAGGAGCAGCGCCTGCCCATAGCCTGTGTTCAACAGCGCACCGAACGAGCCGACAAGCATATAGCTCAGATACACCCCGACAACGATCAATGCGGGGATCACACCTCTGGCAATAAGGCCAAACCGATGCCCAAGGTCAGCGGCATCAGGCCAGTGCGCGGGGGTGCGGGCCAAACGATTGAGAGGGATAAGTATGCCGATCCAGAATGCAACAGCGCCCAGATGAACCACCAA
>JAFMHE010000121.1:0-2879 GCA_017854675.1 Paracoccaceae bacterium
CCCGCCTTACACCCCACGACTGGGCAAACCGCCCCAAGGAGAGTTGGCGCTACGCACGTCAACCAGACAAAGCAAAACCGCCCGTAGAGGGCACATCTAGGAGACTACAACATGCGTCACGCACGTGGATACCGCCGCCTGAACCGTACACATGAGCACCGCAAGGCGCTCTGGTCGAACATGGCAGGCTCGCTCATCGAACATGAGCAGATCAAAACAACATTGCCCAAGGCAAAAGAACTCAAGCCAATCATCGAAAAGATGATCACGTTGGCAAAACGCGGTGATCTGCACGCGCGCCGTCAGGCGGCTGCAAAGCTGAAGCAGGACCAGTATGTCACGAAATTGTTCGACATTCTTGGCCCACGCTACAAAGATCGCCAAGGTGGTTATGTGCGCGTTCTCAAAGCAGGTTTCCGTTACGGTGACATGGCGCCTATGGCGATCATCGAATTCGTAGACCGTGACCGCGATGCCAAAGGTGCCGGCGACAAAGCCCGCACAGCTGCGGAAGAAGCCGCAGAATAAGATTTCCACTCAGTTGAGTGTGAAGGCCCTGCCATATCGGCGGGGCCTTTTTTTATTGCGGGGATAGAATTCCAGTATTTTAAGCGAAAAGAACCCAGTGTGTTGCGCAATCTTGCCCGCGTGCGCATATGATGAGCCATGAGACATTTACTTATTCTTTTGATGCTGATGGCATCCCCGTTAACCGCGCAGCAGGTTCCGAGTTCCGCTGCACAGATGTCCCTGAGCTTTGTGCCCTTGGTGAAGACGGCGACGCCCGCTGTTGTGAACATCTATGCCAAGATCATGTCGGAGCCGCAGCGCACCCCGTTGCAGAGTGATCCGTTCTTCGAGCGGTTTTTCCGTGATCCGTTCTCGGAGAAACCGCGCGTCCAGAACTCGCTTGGGTCGGGTGTCATCTTGTCCGATGACGGGATTGTCGTGTCGAATTATCACGTGGTTGGAATGGCCACAGAAATCCGCGTTGTCCTGAATGACCGCCGCGAATATTCCGCGCGTGTGTTGTTGGGAGACCGCGATGCGGACCTTGCCATTTTGCAGATCGAGGCGGACGAAGCCCTGCCGTTCTTGGCGTTACGGGACAGTGCAACGGTTGAAGTCGGTGAACTGGCCTTGGCGATTGGCAACCCGTTCGGTGTGGGTCAAACGGTGAGCAGCGGAATTATTTCAGGACTGGCGCGTTCTGGCGCGGGTGGGGGCAACAGCGGCTTTGGTTATTTCATCCAAACCGATGCGCCGATCAATCCGGGCAATTCCGGTGGTGCATTGATTGATATGCAGGGGCGTTTGGTCGGGATCAACACGTCGATTCTGACACGCTCGGGCGGATCAAACGGAATTGGTTTTGCGATCCCGGCTGATTTGGTTGCTACTTTTGTGGCGCAGGCCCGGGCGGGTGAGACGTCGTTCAGCAGGCCGTGGGCGGGCGTCAGCGGGCAACCCGTGGATGCGGATATGGCCGGACCCTTGGGTTTGGACCGTTCGGGGGGGATAATTGTGTCCGGTGTGCACCCGTCCAGTCCGTTTCGCGCGGCAGGTCTGGATGTCGGTGACGTAATTGTTGCCGTTGGTGGTGCCGAGGTAAACACCCCCAACGAGATGATCTACCGCATGTCGGTTGCCGGATTGGGCCGTGAGGTTGACGTGACGCGGGTCCGGGGTGGCATCTCCGATGTCATTACCGTCGGCTTGATTGCCGCCCCCGATGATCCGCCGCGCGAGGTAATCAGGCTTGGTGATCAGAGCGTTCTGCCGGGGTTGACCGTTGCACGGATCAATCCTGCGGTGCTGTCCGAGATGAACCTGCCGCTAGAAACATCGGGTGTTGTGGTTTTGGAGGCCGGGCCGTTTGCCGCGCGCGTGGGGCTGCGGGCAGGGGATGTGATCTTGGACGCAAACGGAATAGAAATCACACGGACGGATGAGGTCGAAGCGGTGTTTGGCGGCCAAGTGCGCCGGTTTCAGGTCACACTGCAACGTGGCAACAGGCGCAGTGTTCTGCGTTTCAGGATCTAGGACATGGCTGATCTGTTTGATGATGGCTCTGATGCCAGTGCTGCCATGCGGCGTCCGTTGGCGGATCGTCTGAGACCGCAGTCGCTGGCCGAGGTTATCGGGCAGCGTCAGGTGTTGGGGCCTGACGCGCCGCTGTCGGCGATGTTGGCGTCGGGCAGCCTGACATCACTGATTTTCTGGGGACCGCCCGGTGTAGGCAAGACCACGATTGCGCGGTTGTTGGCGGATGAAACCGATCTGCATTTCGTTCAGATCAGTGCGATTTTCTCTGGTGTGCCTGAATTGCGGCGCGTGTTTGATGCGGCAAAGTTGCGGCGCAAGCAGGGGCAGGGGACGCTTTTGTTTGTTGATGAGATCCACCGGTTCAATAAGGCGCAGCAGGACGGGTTTTTGCCACATATGGAGGATGGGACGATCCTTCTGGTTGGGGCGACGACCGAGAACCCCAGTTTTGAATTGAACGCCGCTGTGATGAGCCGGGCGCAGGTTTTGGTGCTAGAACGGATGCCGCTGAGTGATTTGGAGTTGCTGGCGCAGCGGGCTGAGAAAGAACTGGACCGGAACTTGCCGCTGGACGGGCCTGCGCGGGAAGCGTTGTTGGAAATGGCCGATGGGGATGGGCGCGCGCTGCTCAATCTGATTGAGCAGGTGGCGGCTTGGCAGATTGAGGGCAAGCTGGATACGACGGCGTTGAGTGCGCGATTGATGCGGCGGGCTGCGAATTATGACAAGAGCGGGGACGGGCATTACAATCTGATATCGGCTTTGCACAAATCGGTGCGCGGGTCGGACCCGGATGCGGCGCTGTATTGGTTTGCGCGGATGCTGGAAGGGGG
>JAFMHE010000121.1:3331-5451 GCA_017854675.1 Paracoccaceae bacterium
TGCGGGGAAAGCGGGATCAGGGCGAGGGGTAATCGCTGCGCAATACGGCGCGCGCCCCCACAAAACTTGACAATCCCGCGGCAAAGACCGAATGACGCGAGATGTTTTCAACCATGCTTCTTGTGGCGCTTGGCGGCGCGATTGGTGCTGCTGTCCGGTTTCTGACTGGCGTGGGTATGATGCGGCTTATGGGGCCTGCGGATTTCCCTCTTGCGATCATTACGGTGAATGTCATTGGCTCGTTTTTGATGGGCGTGTTTGTGGTGCTGGCAGCGCATCGGGGGCTGACACATCTCAGCCCGTTCGTGATGACAGGTGTATTGGGTGGTTTTACGACCTTCTCGGCGTTTTCGCTTGAGACGGTGACGATGATGGAACGCGGCGAATATGGCGCGGCGGGGCTTTACGTGGCCTTGTCAGTGGGCCTTTCGGTCGCAGGATTGATGGGCGGGCTATGGCTTGCCAGAGAGGTATTGATATGAGCCGCGTACAGAAGTTGATTGTGCAGGAAGGGGACGGGGATCAGCGGTTGGACCGGTGGTTCAAACACGAGTTTCCGCTGATTTCACAGGGGCGCATCGAAAAGATGTGCCGCAAGGGTGACATCCGTGTGGATGGGGGTCGCGTTAAGGGCTCGACCCGCATCGAGGTGGGGCAGGAAATTCGTATTCCGCCGCTGCCGGATGAAAAAGCACCACCGCCGCCCAAGCGCACACGCGTGACCGATGCGGATGCCAAGATGATCCGCCAATGTGTGATCTACCGCGATGATCATGTGATTGCGTTGAACAAACCGCCCGGTTTGGCGGTGCAGGGTGGGTCCGGTCAGGCGGATCGCCATGTCGATGCACTGTCCGAGGCGTTGATGTTTGATATGGATGAAAAGCCGCGTCTTGTGCACCGGTTGGACCGCGATACATCTGGTGTGCTGCTGCTGGCGCGGACGCGCATGGCAGCCAAGGCGCTGACGGCGGCGATGCGTCACCGCGAAACGCGCAAGATTTACTGGGCTGTGGTTGCAGGCGTGCCGACGCCTTATCTGGGCGAGATCAAGTATGGTCTGGTCAAGGCAGGCGGGCATGGCAAAAGCGGTGAAGGCGAAAAGATGATAGCTGTGCACCCACGCGACATTGACGACACGCCGGGCGCCAAGCGGGCGCATACGCTTTATGCGACGCTGTACCGTGTGGCATCGCGGGCATCCTGGGTCGCGATGGAACCGGTGACGGGCCGCACGCACCAATTGCGCGCGCATATGGCCGAGATCGGGCATCCGATTGCGGGTGACGGCAAATATGGTGGATCAGGTCAAGAGAATCAGGGCGACGGTTGGGGCGCGCAAATTGGTGGTCTGATTTCCAAGAAGCTGCATTTACACGCGCGCAGCATGACGTTTGAGCATCCTGAAACCCGCAAACCCATCACGGTCACAGCGGAATTGCCTGAACATATGGCGCTGACGTGGGACACCTTCGGCTGGACGGAGGATTTGGCTTCAGACGACCCGTTCGAGAGCTTGCAGTGAACGGGCCTTTGCGATTGGTCATATTCGACGTCGACGGCACATTGGTCGACAGTCAAGGCGATATCATCGCGGCCATGACGCAGGCGTTTGCATCTGTCGGCATTGAAATGCCTGCGCGTAAGACGGTGCTGGCGACGGTCGGGCTGTCGCTGGACGTGATTTTTCCGCGTTTGGTCCCGCAAGGAACCGTGGATCAACACCTGCTCATGGCCGAAGCCTATAAATCGGCCTACATGGACCTGCGCGCACAAGCGGGGGTTCGCCAATCATCGCCGCTGTATCCCGGCGCGCTTGAGACACTGCGGAAATTGCATGCTGTGCCTGACATCTTGTTGGGCGTGGCGACAGGCAAATCGAAGCGTGGGCTGGATAAGCTGATTGAAGGGCACGGGCTGGAGGGTTTGTTCGTGACCCAGCAAGTCGCCGATTTCCACCCCTCAAAACCGCATCCGGCGATGGTCCTGCAGGCTTTGTCAGACACAGGCGTTGCAGCGGCGGACACGGTGATGGTGGGCGACACGAGTTTTGACATGGATATGGCAACATCTGCCGGCGTGCACGGCATTGGCGTGTCGTGGGGCTATCATCCGGTTGC
>JAFMHE010000121.1:5676-8255 GCA_017854675.1 Paracoccaceae bacterium
GCGATTGCAGCAGAATGGCAGGCGCAAGAAGGCGAGATCAAACCACATACAATGCCTGTGACGAAAACCGCGAATGCCGCGATTGACAAGGTTGCCGTTCAACATGCCGAGGTTGCAGATATGTTGGCGGCCTACGGCGATGCCGATCTTTTGTGCTACCGCGCGGATACCCCAGAAGAGTTGGTCGCGCGCCAAGCGGCGCAGTGGGATCCGATGCTGGATTGGGCCGAAAAGGTCTTTAACGCGCGGCTTCAAACACGCACAGGAATTATGCACATCCCTCAGGATGCCCAAGCTTTGGCGGCGCTGTCTGACCGGACCCATGCCATGACTGCATTCGAATTGGCGGCGTTTCACGATCTTGTCAGCCTGTCGGGATCTCTTGTCATTGGGTTTGCCGCAGCGATGCAGGCGCATGATACCAGCACGCTGTGGGACATGTCCCGGCTGGACGAGATTTGGCAGGCAGAGCAATGGGGCAAGGACGATGATGCCGAAGCGCTGTCTGCACAAAAAAGAGACAGCTTTTTGCATGCCTCGCGTATGTTCACGCTTTGTTGCGCGTCTTGATAGCACAGCAATCGTGCAATTCGTCTAATTTCAACCGCATTCAAAGCCGTTGTGCCCCTTAAACGGGAAAGCGACCCTTGACCTTGTGCCCGGAATCCGAGCAGACTGTTGTCCATTGAACGGACGGGTAACTGTCCGGGATGTATCACTCCCTTCGGTAAATCGTGGGGTTAACCGCCCAAAAATGCGGCGGACTATCAGGAAGAGGTAAAAATGAACAAATCTGTACTTTTCGGTGCACTGGCGATTGCTGGCGTTGCAGCCGGCGCGGCAGCTGCCGGCACACTTGACGACGTAAAAGCACGCGGCAAACTGAACTGTGGTGTTACCACAGGTCTGGCCGGCTTTGCGGCACCCGATGCGACTGGTGAATGGAAAGGCATTGACGCTGCATTCTGCCGCGCCGTTGCCGCTGCCGTTCTCGGTGATGCGACAGCCGTCGAATTCATCCCAACAACCGGCAAGACACGCTTTACCGCGCTGGCTTCTGGCGAAATCGATTTGCTGGCACGTAACACCACATGGACACTTTCACGCGACGTCGACCTCAAGTTCGATTTCCTTGGCGTGAACTACTATGATGGTCAGGGCTTTATGGTTCCAAAATCTTTGGGTGTTTCCTCAGCCAGAGATCTGGACGGCGCGACTGTCTGCGTTCAGACCGGTACAACAACCGAACTGAACCTGGCGGATTTCTTCCGTTCCAACAACATCTCCTACCAGCCGGTGCCAATTGAGACAAACGCCGAAGGCGCTCAGCAGTACCTTGCCGGTGCATGTGACACCTACACAACTGACGCATCCGGTCTGGCATCCACACGTGCCACATTCGAGAACCCGGGCGATCACACGTTGCTGCCAGAGATCATTTCCAAAGAGCCACTTGGCCCGCTGGTACGTCATGGTGACAACGAATGGGGCGATATTGTCCGCTGGACATTGAACGCTCTGATCACAGCTGAAGAGCTGGGTGTAACATCTGCAAACGTTGCCGAAATGGCTTCTGGTGCAGAGAACCCAGAAATTGCACGTCTGCTCGGTACCGAAGGTACACTGGGCGAGATGCTGGGTCTGGACGCAGATTGGGCCATGCGCGCAATCGCGACACAGGGCAACTACGGCGAAATCTTTGCCCGTAACATCGGCGAAGACACACCTGTCGGTCTGGCCCGTGGTTTGAACGCTCAGTGGACAGATGGCGGCTTGCTTTACAGCCCACCATTCCGCTAAACACCTTAGCCAGAGGGCGCGGATTATTCCGCGCCCTCTGCATTTGAGCTACCAACACAAATATCCGGCACGGGCACCAAAAGGTGCTGATAAAAATCAACGGCTGGGCACACGGGGAACATTTTGATGTCGACAACCACCGACCCTCAAGGGGGCTCGTTCCGGCTATCTATGCTGTTGAACGACTCGCGTTATCGCTCACTTACGTTGCAAGCCATTGCGGCGGTCCTGCTGGCAGTTGCGATTGGCTATATTATTTCGAACCTGCTTGCGAACCTTGCCGCGCAGGATCTTAATATCTCGTTTGATTTTCTGAGCGCGACAGCGGGCTATGATATTAACCAGACGTTGATCGACTATAGCAGCCAATCATCGAACACGCGGGCGGCGTTTGTCGGGATCCTGAACACACTGCTTGTTGCGTTTCTAGCCTGTATTACAGCAACCGTGCTCGGCGTATTTGCTGGTGTACTGCGCTTGTCGAACAACTGGCTCGTTTCCAAGTTGATGTCCTTTTATGTCGAAATTTTCCGCAATATTCCGGTGCTGATCTGGATCATCATTATCTTTACCATCGTCACTGCGGTTTTGCCCGGAGCCAGATCGTACCTTGGCGAGGACCCCGAGCGTGACATGCTGGCGGGATTGTTTGCCTTCACCAACCGCGGTGTTTATGTGCCGGCCCCGTTCTTTACCACCGGGTTCGGCGGTGCAGAAGGCAGCAGTCTGAACTGGCTTCTGGTCATCGGCGTGCTGCTCGCTTCGTTCTTTGCAACACG
>JAFMHE010000121.1:8499-10419 GCA_017854675.1 Paracoccaceae bacterium
AACGTCCGCGCGGGTATTCAAGCGGTGTCCAAAGGCCAGACCGAGGCGGCTTCTGCGCTTGGCCTGCGTCCGAATCGCACGATGAGCCTTGTGGTGCTGCCACAGGCGTTGCGGGTGATCATACCACCGCTGATTTCGCAGTACCTGAACATTACCAAAAACTCTTCGCTAGCGATTGCGGTGGGATATGCCGACATCACGGCGACGCTGGGTGGGATAACGTTGAACCAGACGGGCCGTGCGATTGAATGCGTGCTGCTCTTGATGCTGTTTTATCTGACGATCTCCCTGCTGATTTCGGCGTTCATGAACGTTTACAACAATTCAATGAAGCTGAAGGAGCGCTGATATGTCAGATACACATGCACATTCCGTCGCTTTCGTGCGCACCGAAACCATCCCGCAGGCTGCAGCCCCGGCAAATGCTTCTGGCCCGGTCAAATGGGCGCGGGATAATCTGTTTGCCACGCCTGCCAATGCCTTTCTGACGGTTGCAGCGATCTACGTGATCTATCTGATCTTGGCGGCGTCGCTGCCTTGGATATTGAACGGTGTCTGGAACGCGAGCAGCCTTGCGGAATGCCGCGAGATTCTGCAGGGGACTTCAGGCGCATGCTTTGCCGTGCTGACCGAACGTTGGCCACAATTGTTATTTGGCTTTACGTACCCGGCAACTGAATACTGGCGTCCTGTGTTGGCTTTCGTGTTGATGTTTGCGGCCATCGCACCGGTGTTGTTCTTTGATCTTCCGCGCAAGTTGCTGATCATTACGGCCTTGTTTCCCTTTGTCGCTTACTGGCTGATCTGGGGTGGTTCTATCTGGATCCCTATCTTTGCGCTCGTGGGTTTTGTGGCTGGCTACTTCGTATACGCCCGGTTTGTTACCAAAAGCTTTGCTGCGGGATTTTTTGGTGGGATCGCGGCCGCGGCGGTTGTCTGGGTCATCTCTGGCTACATCGTACCGGTCCTGACACCGGAAGAGACCTTCCTTTCTGCAGTGCCAAGCCGTGATCTGGGTGGTTACATGCTCAACCTGATGCTGGGCCTCACTTGCGTGTCATTGTCGTTGCCTTTGGGCATTGCGCTGGCTCTGGGGCGTCAATCGTCCATGCCATTGATTAAATGGATCTGCGTGATCTTCATCGAGTTCATTCGCGGTGTTCCGCTGATCACGTTGCTCTTTGTCGCAAGCGTCATGTTGTCGTATTTCTTTCCACCCGAAGCGACGGTCGA
This sequence comes from Paracoccaceae bacterium, assembly GCA_017854675.1. Lineage (GTDB taxonomy): Bacteria > Pseudomonadota > Alphaproteobacteria > Rhodobacterales > Rhodobacteraceae > Sulfitobacter. The sequence continues at coordinate 9,733 of JAFMHE010000121.1, forward strand.
CTTGTTCTTGCGGGTTGTGATCATGATCACGATGTTCTCTTCTGCTTATATCGCCGAAGTGATCCGGGGTGGTTTGGCCGCTTTGCCCAAAGGACAATATGAAGCAGCCGACAGCTTGGGTCTGGATTATCCGCAAGCGATGCGCCTGATCATCTTGCCTCAGGCGCTCAAGATTTCCATTCCGGGAATCGTCAACATCGCGGTTGGTCTGTTCAAGGATACGACGCTGGTCTCTGTGATTTCGATGTTCGACATCATCGGTATGATCCGTGGTCCGATCCTCGCATCCCAAGACTGGAACGGCCTCTATTGGGAATTGTTCCTCTTTGCCTGCACCGTGTTCTTTGTCGTCTGCTACGGCATCTCACAATATTCGCAGTGGCTCGAACGCCGCCTTGCGACTGATCACCGTTAAGTCCCGCTCAAGTAGCGAAGCGATAGCGCATTAAACAAGGAGCCTGATCTCATGGCTGACACTGCAAAGAAAATGGAAGTCTCTGACGAAATCGCGATTTCGATCCAGAAGATGAACAAATGGTATGGCACGTTCCACGTGCTGCGCGACATCGACCTGACCGTGAACCGGGGCGAGCGTATCGTGATTTGCGGGCCTTCGGGCTCCGGCAAATCCACGCTGATCCGCTGTATCAACGCGCTTGAAGAGCATCAGAAAGGTTCCATCGAAGT
>JAFMHE010000372.1 GCA_017854675.1 Paracoccaceae bacterium
AATATTCTCCGCAACAGCGAGGGTGCTTGCGGCGTCGGCGACGTCGATCATAGGGCTGGCACCGTCCATAACGTCGATGAAATGATCCAGCTGCGCCTCTAGCGGGGTGCGGGTGTTTTGTGCTTTCTCAAGCGGGATTTGTGTCGCGGGTTTGCCCCATTCGGTGCCCTGCCACAAGGTCATGGACGGAAAACTGATCGCCCCCTTGGTGCCGGTGATCCACATCATGTCTTGGTATGTGGTGCCGATATTGGGGTTTTCACCTGTGCCCGCCTCAAACCCCCAAGGGGAGGGGGCGGTGTCGGCAAAGCTGATCGTGCCGGTCGCACCGTTCTCGAACATCAGGGCGATGGCGCCGCTTTCAATCCGGTCGGTATCGCGCAGGGAGGCACCGCGCAGGGCGGTTGTTTGAGTGATTTCGCCGATGACGAAACGCAAAACGTCAATGTCATGGACAAGGTTGATCATGACGGGGTTGCCGCCGGCGGTGCGCCAGTTGCCGTCAAAATAGGCGTCGGGTTTGCGCATCGCCCAGATCAGGCTGGCGTTGACGGCTGTGCCGATTGTGCCGTCCGCAATCAGGGTTTTGAGCTGTTGGACACAAGCGTGGTAGCGGCGGTGATGGCCGACGAGGGAGGCGGTTTTCGTGCGTGTTAGGGTCTGTTGCAGAAGGTTCGCATCCCCGAGCGTGCCCGCAACAGGTTTTTCGATGAGGATGTGCCAGCCGTTTTGGGCAGCCTCGATCCCGTGGTCGGCATGCAAGTGTGTGGGGGTGGCGATGATGGCCCCGTCAACGTGGTCCGTCACTTCGTCCAATCCAGCATAGCGGGGACCGTCGGTCTGGATGTCGGGGTTCGGGTCAACCAATCCGGCAAAGGTGCATCCGGCATGTGCCTGCACTGCCGCCACATGCCGGATGCCGATCAGACCGCCACCAATGACGAGGATGTGTTTCACATCACTGCCCCGATTTGCCATGGGACGAATTCGTAATCGCCAAGGCCTTGGGCTTCGGATTTGGTTTTTTCGCCTGAGGCGACGCGCAAGAACATTTCGTAAATCTCGCGGCCTTTTTCCTCAACGCTCATGCCGCGCGACAGGATTTCACCGGCGTCGATGTCCATGTCTTCGTTCATGCGCAGCGCCATTTCGGTGTTGGTCGCGATTTTGACGGTTGGCGCTGGTTTAGAGCCGAAAGCAGAGCCGCGTCCGGTGGTGAAACACACCAGATTGCAGCCGCCCGCGATCTGGCCGGTCACTGACGCGGGATCATAGCCGGGGCTGTCCATGAAGGTGAAACCGGACGCGGTCACTTGCTCGGCATATTTATACACGCCAGTCAGGGGCGACGTGCCGCCTTTCGCCGCAGCACCGAGCGACTTTTCCAAGATTGTGGTCAGCCCGCCTTGTTTGTTGCCCGGCGACGGGTTGTTGTCCATCGAACCCTTGTTGCGGGCGGTGTAATCTTCCCACCATTTGATCAGGCCGATCAGTTTGTCGCCGGTTGCACGGTCCACGGCGCGGCGGGTCAACAGGTGTTCGGCTCCGTAGATTTCGGGGGTTTCTGCCAGCACGCCGGTTGCCCCTTGGGCCGTCAGCAGATCGCAGGCGTAACCGAGCGCGGGATTTGCGGTTACACCCGACCATGCGTCTGATCCGCCGCATTGCAGGGCGACCATCAATTCGGACGCGGGGCATGTCGCGCGGGTGGCCTGATTGGCGATGGGCAACATGGCGGTGATCTTGGCAATTCCCATTTCTATTGTGCGGCGCAGACCCGCGACGTTCTGGATGTTCATGGTTTGAAAGGTGGGGGATTGCTTGAGGCCGTAGGCCTCTAACAGCCAGTCGATCTGGTTCATTTCGCAGCCAAGGCCCACCATGAGAACGCCCGCGTGGTTGGGGTGTTTGGCATAGCCCCACATGACGCGTTGCAGCGCCTCGAAACCATCGCCATCCCCCGCCATGCCGCAGCCTGTGCCGTGGACAAAGGCGGCAACGCCGTCGACGTTTGGGTAGCCGGCCAGCACCGCAGGCGTGAAGTGATCCGCGATCATGCGCGCGGCGGTGGCAGAGCAGTTTACCGAGGTCACAATCGCGATGTAGTTGCGCGTGCCGACGCGGCCGTTTTCGCGGCGGTAACCCATAAATGTGTCGCGGGTTGTCGCAGGGGTAACGGGGCGCAGGTCGGTGCCGAATTCGTAGGCCATATCCGTGTTGCGGAATGCGACGTTGTGGGTGTGGACATGATCGCCGGGGGCGATGTCGGTGGCGGCATACCCGATGAGCTGCGCGTATTTGCGGACCTCGGCGCCTTTGGGCATCGCGGTGGTTGCGATTTTGTGGCCCGAAGGGATCAACGCGGTGGTTATCACGTCCTCGATTGCCGCGCCGACCTCTAGGGCACGGGTGGCAGTGACCACAGTATCAGCGCGGTCTAATCGTACGAAATCCATGAGGCGTGCTTTCGGTATGTGGCTCTGTCAGGCGCAATAGGGTGCGTCAGAGGTCCAGCGGTGAATGT
>JAFMHE010000373.1 GCA_017854675.1 Paracoccaceae bacterium
CGATGATCTTGGCGACGATTTCGGGGGTGATGGGTTCGATGTAGGTGGCATCGGCAAGACCCGGATCGGTCATGATCGTCGCAGGGTTGGAGTTGACGAGGATGACGCGGTAGCCTTCCTCTTTCAGGGCTTTACAGGCTTGCGCGCCCGAGTAGTCAAATTCGCAGGCCTGTCCGATGACAATAGGCCCCGCACCAATGATCATGATCGACTTTATGTCGGTACGTTTTGGCATGGTGGCCCCCTGAAAATATGCAAATTTATCGCGTTATAGGCATGCGGCGTCTGGGTGCAAGGGTGGATTGGAGTTGGGGCTGAAACTCGGGCGAATATTGGGGCTCTGCCCCAAACCCCGAAATATTTTCAGCCAAAAAGAAAGAGGGGTTGGAATCAGGCGTCGAGGAAGACGCGCACGGCGGCTTCGAAGTCACGGGGTTTTTCAGCGTGCAGCCAGTGGCCGGTGCCGGGGAGTTTGCCGAAGCGCGCAGCGGGGAAGAGCGATTTGATCTGGGGGCGGTGTGCGTGCGTCACGTAGTCGGAGGCGCCACCCGAGAGGAAGAATGTCGGGCCGGGGAAGGGGCCGGTTATGTCCTCGGGCCAGCCGATGATGTGGGGCATTTCGGCCTCAAGCACGTCGAGGTTCAAAAGCCAGCGCTGGTTCGGGATGTCGAGGGATTGGGTGAAGAAGCTTTGCAGGGCGGGATCAACGCCTGCGGCTGCAAGCTGTTCGGTGGCGTCGGAGCGGCGGGTGAGTGTGCTGAGGTCGACGCCGCGCATCGCGTCGATGAACATGGACTGGGTGTGTGTGTAGGCCACTGGTGCGATGTCGGCGATGATCAGGCGGCGGATCAGGTCGGGGTGGGTCAGCGCGAGGGCCATCGCCGCCTTGCCGCCCATGGAATGGCCGCACAGATCGACGGGACCACCGATGTGGTGGATGAGTTCGGCGAGATCAGCGGCCATGTCGGCGTAGGTTTGTGTGGGCATGCGCGGGCTTTGGCCGTGGTTGCGCATGTCCGGTGTGAAGGTCTGGCCGCGGTCGGACAGGCGTTTGGCGATGACGCCCCAGTTGCGGCCAGAGCCGAAGAGACCGTGGGCGATGATCAGCGGGGGCGCGTCGGTTGGGTTGCCGAATGTGGTGTAATTGAGCATGCCCCAGAGGTAGCGGGATTGCGGGCGCGGGGCCAGTGCGATTAGAAGGGCCACATGATAGATGCACGCGACATGGCGGCGCGCAATGCGGCGCTGACACAGCTTTTGGCTGAAAAGCATGGGGGCCGCGCCCGCAGTTTGGCGGCGGCCGTGCGGCGCGCGGGGCGGCGTTTGCCTAAATCAGCGCGCGCGCAGGCGGCGGTTCTGATCGAGGCGGAGCGTCTGGCGACGATTCCGAAGCTGGCGCGCCGGATTGACGAGGCGGCAGTGAAACGCGCCGACAAAGAGCTGACTGCGCATCTGTCGGCCATTGACGTGACAGAGCGGCGCAAGTCGTTTTGGCTGGGTTTGGCGGGTGTGATTGCCGCGCAGGTGTTGGTGGTTGCCGCGGCGTTTGTGGTTTGGATGTGGTGGCGCGGGTATGTTTAGCCGGCCCTGATCCGTTAGCCGGTATAATCCGCGTCCGAGACCGGTTCGAGCCAGTCGGCGGCGCTGCCGTTTTCGGCCTCTTGCAGGGCGATATGGGTCATTGCGCAATCGGGTGCGGCGCCGTGCCAGTGTTTTTCGCCCGGTTCAAACCAGATGACATCGCCGGGGCGCAGATCCTGAACCGGTTCGCCGTGCTTTTGCGCGCGGCCAAAGCCTGCGGTGACGATCAGGGTCTGGCCCAGCGGATGGGTGTGCCAGTTGGTGCGGGCCCCCGGTTCAAACGTCACAGAAATGCCGTTGAGGCGGGCGGGGGCAGGCGCGCTGATCAGCGGGTCCATGCGGACGGTGCCGGTAAAATAGTCGGGGTTTGCAGGGGCGGAGGGGCGCGAGCCTGCGCGATGGATGATCATGGGCTGTATCCTTTGCAGTGTGCCACAGCTATTTTATCGTGCCACTTTAGGGATGTTGGGGCAAAGCTAAAGGGGTGATCGGTGAATGGGTCGTGCAAGGATCACGAAACTGTAAGTTGCCGACGTGGAAAGGCGCGCTAACTTGTCGCATCTAGCGCAATCTGAAAGGTCAGACCGATGAAACTTACCCGCCGTCAAACACTGCTATCCGGTGCAATGCTGCCTTTGGCCGCCGCACCGACACTTGTCTCTGGCGCCGCACATGCGGCGACGTCCATGCCGACGCACCGCGATTTCACGTTGGGTGATTTCAAGGTCACCACGTTGTTGGTGGGCAGCCGTAGTGTCGAAGGGCCGCACAACATTTTCGGACTGAACGTCGATGATGCGACATTCGAAGAGGTGAGCGCTGCGAACTTTTTGAGCACCGATGCGGCGCAATTCTTCTTTACGCCGACGGTTGTGAACACCGGGTCCGAGGTGATCTTGTTTGATACCGGGTTGAACGCGGAAGGCACCAAGA
>JAFMHE010000122.1 GCA_017854675.1 Paracoccaceae bacterium
CAAATCATCTGCCGCGTCAGGGCGGCATGTTTTCCTTTAGATAGACGTCGATGCGAATGCGTTCCTGCGCCATGTTGATCGGCATATTATCACTGTTGGCACGCATGATGCGCACCGCGCTGCGCACCAGATGACCCGCATCCTGACTGATCACCGCATCAAACGCGCCGGTGGCAAGCGCATTGCGCGACAACGGCGTCAATTCATGCGCAACCACCACAGGACGTGGCGCTAACGGGTGGTTTGAAAAATGCCGCAACAACCCGTCATTGCCCGCAGCAGAGGAATAGATGCCGACGATGTTGGGGTTGTCCTCGAATGCGACGGGCAGCAGACGCTGCAAAAGATCGGGGTCATCGCGCCCTTCCAAAGACGCCAGCACTTCGAGGTGTGGGAAATCACGGCCCATGACCTCGTCAAACCCCAGACGGCGTTCCAGATGATCCCGCGCCAGCATCGAGCCGGTCAGTACCAGTATTTTGCCCGGCTCTTTGCTAAGGAAACGACCCAAGAGCTGTGCTGCGGTGCGCCCCGCGGCCACGTTGTCAACGCCGACGTAATTGTCACGTTCCGAGCTGGGGATATCCGCCACCAGCGATACAACCGTCACGCCGTTCGCTTTGAGGTGGGAAATTGCATCGCGAACCGACGGCGTTTCGGGACCGAACACCGCGACCCCGTCCACCTGTGCCGGATCAATCGCTGCAATCGCGTCGGCCAGCGCCATAGGGTCGAACGCGGCGACCCTGATAAACGACAGCTTGGTGCGCTCATGCCGGATGCCGGGGTTCAATTGCGCGATCTGCGTCTCAAGCATCGAGATGAATTCATTGTCGTTGGACGGTAGGATGAAGGTAAAGTTGTATACCCGCCCCCGCGCCAGATTGGCCGCAGCGGTGTCACGGACATAGCCCAGTTCGGCGATGGCCTTGTTCACCTTCAGCACCGTTTTTTCGCGCACACCGGGACGCGCGTTCAACACCCGGTCGACAGTCGCAAGGCTGACTTCAGCGACACGGGCAATGTCGTTGATTGTCGGATTGGGGAGGGTGTTTTGTTCTTGCTTCATCTGGGGATTTTGACGCGCCTACATTGCTTTGGCCAGCCCCTCGAACAGACGCGCGACGGCCTCTGCTCCGGGGTCGTTATGACCGATCAGGTTTTCCTCTGGCACATAAGACGCGCGGCCGGCATTGGCACGGCCCATCGCGGCGGTGCTGTCCGCACCTTTGCGCGCAGCGGCGGCCGCCTTGGCAAATCCTTGAGGCAATGCACGCAGCGCGGGATCAAGCGCGTCGATCATGGTGCGATCGCCAAGGGCAGCACCCCCGACCTGTGATATCCGTTCAAGACCCACCAGCAGCGCCTTGGCGTTTGGTTTGCCATTGGCGCAGGCGTCCCCTGTCGCGCCAAAAAATATCGCGAGGATCACACCCGAAGAGCCGCCCATCGTCTGGCTTAACTCATTGCTGACGGCGCGGAAGAGTTGCGTATGATCGGCCAGTGGCATCCGCGTTAGCGCCCCCTTAAGCGCCCGCGCAGCCGTTGCCAAAGTGCTGCCCGTGTCCCCGTCCCCTGACTTTGCGTCCAGCAGGTTCAGGTCATTTTCAGCGGCGATCAACAGATCACAGCAGTGCGCAATGACTTTCGCAGTTTTTTCATTAGCTGAAGGGATTGGTTTGATCGGGCTTAGGCCATCGGGCAACGGCAGCGTCCGCACCGGTGTAATCGCCTGCATGCCCGGCCACGCAGGCAGCGCCACGGGTGCCGCCAGATGCGCGCTGTTTTCAGCGTCCAGTGGCAAGATCGAGACAGAGAACCCGTGCATGTCTAGCGACGTCATCAGCGGGGCGGGGCCTATGATATGCTTGATGTTCTGCGCTTTGGGCGAGGTCGCCAGTTCATGCGCCAGCACTGACATCTCAAGCGGTGTGGTGGCGCCCAGATTGTTCAGGATCGCCACATGCGCACCGCTCCCGATTTTTGCCCCCAGCTTGTCCAACACCATATCCATTGCGCCCGCAGCCCCCGCGAACAGAACCTGTTGAACGCCTGCCTCACCGTGGATGCCAAGGCCCAGTTCGGCCTTTCCCGCCGGAATACGCTCTTCCTTCGCGGAACCGGGGACGGTGCAAGTGTCCAGCGACATGCCGATGGACGCCATGCTTGAGATCGTGCGCGTCGCGGCCTCGACCAACGCATCCAGATCGGCACCCTGCTCTGCCAGACTGCCTGCGATCTTGTGCACAAAAAGCGTACCTGCCACCCCGCGTGGTTGGGGCAGATGCGGCAAGGCGATGTCGTCATCGACCACAACCATCGCAACCTTTAGACCAAATGCACGCGCACGTTCTGCGGCAAGGCCATAGTTCAACCGGTCGCCGGTGTAGTTTTTGACGATCAAGAGGCACCCCGCCTGCCCGGTCACGGCCAATATGCCAGCCAGCACCGCGTCGACGGACGGCGATGCGAAGACCTCACCACAGACGGCAGCCGTCAACATGCCTGCGCCCACGAACCCCGCATGCGCAGGTTCGTGACCCGAGCCACCACCCGAGATCAGCGCGACCTTTGATTTGTCCCAATCCGCGCGCATCACGACTTTGATATGCTGATATCCGTCCAACCGGACCAGCCCGCCGCCGCTGGTTTCGAGCAGCCCGTCGATGGCATCCGTGACCAGCGTATCCTTGGCGTTGATGAATTGGCTCATTGCGGGTCTCCTCAGGAAATGCGGTGGCCGTGTGCGTCAAAGCACAGGGGGTTTTTCGGCGCGATCTTGATATGTGCACCGGGGATATAGGTCGTGCCGGGAATGGCGAGCGTGGTGATAGCGTGGCCTTGCAAGCTCAAGTGAAGGCGGGTCTGATCACCCAGTTGTTCGACACGTTTGACCTCGGCCTCTTTGCCTTCGCCCTGTACTATATGTTCGGGACGCATGCCGATCTGCGTGGCCGCAGCAGGTGCGCCGCCAAAGAGGTCTGCGGGAATAATATTGATCCGGGGTAGTCCTAAACGGCTGGCAACATAGAGCGAATTGGGGTTCTCGTAAATCTCGCGCGGGGTGCCGAATTGCACCAAATGGCCCTCGTTCAGCACACCGACGTGGGTAGCCATGGTCATCGCTTCGATCTGGTCGTGGGTCACATAAAGCAGTGTCGCGCCCAGACTGGCATGGATGCGTTTCAGTTCAACCCGCAGGTCGGTGCGTAATTTGGCGTCCAGTGACGACAGCGGTTCGTCCATCAGATAGATCGCGGGATCGCGCACAAGGGCGCGCCCGATGGACACGCGCTGCATCTCGCCACCCGACAGTTCCGTGGCCTTGTTGTTCAGTTTGTGGCTGATCTGAAGCACGCGCGCCACTTCGTTGACCTTGCGCTCAATCTCGTCCGGTGGGGTGCGCAGGACGGGGGATTTCAGCGGAAAGGCCAGATTGTCCTTTACCGTCAGATGCGGATAAAGCGAGTATTGCTGGAACACCATCGCCACATCGCGCTGTGCGGGGGTCTCGTTTCCAACATTGCGCCCACCGATCCAAATCTCGCCGCCGTCGGCCTTTTCCAGACCGGATATCAGGCGCAAGGTGGTTGTCTTGCCCGCCCCCGTCGGGCCCAGCAGAACGACAAATGCACCGTCCGGGATGGTCATTGAAATATCCGCGATGCCGACATTGGAACCGAATGATTTTGTCAGGTTTTTCAGGACGACCTCAGCCATGGGGCAACACCTCGTTGTTCAACTCAGAGCGCAGCGCCTGACCTGTCGTCTCATCGAAAAGGGTGATGGTTCTGGCGTCAAAGTTCAGCCCAACCTTTTCGCCAACCTTTGCAACTTGCGCACTATCGATGCGCGCCTTTAGATCACCGTTTGGCGTGTCCAGCGTGATGATCTGGGTTGTGCCTAGATACTCGGATGCCAGCACCTCGCCCCGGTAGGCCCCGCTGTCAGACAGGGTCACATGTTCGGGCCGCACACCGTAAACCAATTTGCCCGACGCGCCTTGCATTTGTCGTGGAATACCAAGGGTTTCGCCCTGCAATTGAATGTGGTTCGCGCCCTCCGCAATGGCACCGTCAAAGCGCAGGAAATTCATCGAAGGGGAGCCGATGAAGTCGGCGACGAACATTGTGGCGGGCTTGTCGTAGATTTGCTGCGGCGTGCCGAATTGTTCGACCACGGCGTTGTTCATCACGACGATCTTGTCGCCCATCTGCATCGCCTCAAGTTGGTCATGGGTCACGTAGACGGTTGTGGCGTTCATACGGTCGTGCAGGGCGCGCAATTCTTCGGACATGTGTTCGCGGAATTCGGCGTCCAGCGCGCCAAGGGGTTCGTCCATCATGAACGCTTTGGGGTTGCGCACGATGGCGCGGCCAAGGGCGACACGCTGGCGGTCGCCGCCCGACAGACCGCCCACCGGACGGTTGAGGATATCGGTGATCTCAAGGATCTGCGCGACCTCTTCGACTTTGGCTTTGACTTGGGCGCGGGGCATGCCTTGGCTGACCAATGGATAGCTCAAATTCTTGCGCACGTTCAGATGAGGATAGAGCGCGAACATCTGGAAAACAAAAGCAATATCGCGTTTTGAGGGGGGCAGTTGGCTGATCTCTTCGCCGTCGAGGTATATCTCGCCGGAGGTGGGCAATTCAAGCCCTGCGATCATCCGCAGGGTCGTGGTTTTGCCGCAGCCAGACGGGCCCAGCAGCATAAAGAATTCGCCGTCCTCAATCGTAAAGGAGCTTTCCTTTACCGCATTGAAATCGCCGAAATCCTTGCGGATGTTTTTGATAACTATCTGGGCCAAAGGGTCATTCCTTGAAGTGAGAGACGATGATGAACATCACGGTCCCGACGAGGGTCACGATGAATGAATAGGTGTAGAGCCAGAGCGCGAAAGGCTGCATCAGCATGAACACCCCCAGACCGATGAGGATGGTGGCGAGCATCTCCCATGGGCCGCGTTTCAGGCGCAAGAGACCGGTGAAAAAGTTGCTCATGTCAGGGCCTCATTTGCGATGTCACAAACTGTACACACGATATGCACCGGGCGTGCATACGCGTGTTTTTGGGTTGAACGGGTCATTTACGCACCGCCCCGAAGGTAATGCCGCGCAGCAGATGTTTGCGCAGAAGGATTGTGAAGATCATCACAGGCAACAAAAAGATCGTCGCCCCCGCTGCAACCGCAGGCCAGTCCAGACCGCCGACACCGATGATGGTCGGGATGAAGGGCGGCGCCGTCTGGGCCGTGCCGGAAGTCAAGAGGACCGCGAAGGCGTATTCGTTCCAGGCAAAGATCAGGCAGAAGATCGCGGTGGAGGCAATGCCGGTGGCGGCTTGGGGCAGCACGACTTTGTAGAAGGCTTGAAACCGCGTGTAGCCGTCGATCAGCGCCGCCTCTTCGTACTCAAGCGGGATTTCGTCGATGAAGCCTTTGAGCAGCCAGACCGCGAGCGAGATGTTCACGCCGGTATAGAGCAGGATCATGCCGAGGTGCGTGTCCGACAGACCCAGTTGTCGGTACATCAGGAAAATGGGAATGGCCACGGCGATGGGGGGCATCATCCGTGTGCTGAGGATGAAGAACAGCAGGTCGTCGGCAAAGGGTATCTTGAACCTTGAAAAGGCATAGGCCGCGAGCGTGCCCAAAAAAATGCTGAGAAAGGTCGAGCCGAACCCGATGATCACGGAATTCAGGAAACGTTCGCCGAATTTGGAAGGGCCTGCGATGACCATATCGTATTCGCGCACGATCTCTTCGTACCACGTTTCGGGCGGGTTCGCGGCGAGGAATTCTTCGGTCTGGCGGGTGCGCGTGGTGAAGAGGTTTACGTAGCCCTCAAGCGTCGGTTCAAACAACACCTTGGGCGGATAGCTGATGGCGTCGGCGGGGGATTTGAAGCCGGTCATCATGATCCAGACCAGCGGCACCATTGTGATCAGCGCATAGAGAATGACCAGCGTGCCGGCGAACCATTTGGAGCGTTGGGAGGGTTCTGTAACGGAAAAGCTGCTCATGATGTGGTCCTTCTTGCCAAACCTTTGTGTTGGAGTGACCCAAATGAACGGCGCGCGACGCGGCGCGCCTGCGCCATGCCCGACCTCCCCCCCGGGAGGGCATTATTCCGATGTCCTACGCCACAAGGACGACGTGTCTGCTGAAGCGCATGGGCAGCGGTGAAGGTTCCAAATGCCCACCCGAGGTCGGGCATGGCGCAGGCACACCGACGTTGTGTCTCAAGAACCATCATCACCGTTCCTTCACCTTGTTCAGTGCTTTGACATAAATGCTGGCCAGACCGAACACCGTCACGAAAAGGATGATTGCGTAGGCCGAGGCATAGCCGGTGCGCCATTTCTCGAACGCCTCGCGCTTGAGGTTGATCGAGGTCAGTTCCGTGACCGACCCCGGCCCGCCCCCCGTCAGTTGGACCACCAGATCGAACATTTTGAAGTTTTCGATCCCGCGGAACAGGATGGCCAGCATCAGGAAGGGCAGCACCATCGGAATGGTGATGGTAAAGAACTGGCGCAGTTTTGAGGCGCGATCGACCTCGGCGGCCTCGTAGATGTAATCGGGGATGGAGCGCAGACCGGCGAGGCAGATCAGCATCACGAAAGGCGTCCACATCCATGTGTCCACGATCACGATCGACCAAGGGGCCAGATCGACACTGCCCAGCATCTCGAAGCTGGAGGGGTCTTTGCCGGTGAAAAATGCGATGACGTAGTTGAAAAGGCCGATTTGCGGCTGGTAGAGGAATTTCCAGAAATTGCCGACCACCGCAGGCGACAGCATCATCGGCAACACGATGATCGTGGTCCACAGGTCGTTGCCCTTGAATTTCTTGTTGATCAGATAGGCCAGAGTGAAGCCGATCAGCACCTGAAAAAAGATTGTCCAGAACAGGAAGTGCGCGGTCGCTTGCATGTTCAGCCAGATGTCGCTGTCGGTCAGGATACGCTCGTAATTGCGCAGGCCGACGTTCTGCACCTCGCGCCCGGCGCGGTTGGCTTTGAAATCGGTAAAGCTGAGCCGGATGGTCCAGATCAACGGAAAGATGTTGATGGCCAGCAGCAGGAATATCGTAGGGCCGACGAAGATCCACGCGATGGCGCGGTCGCTGAGACCTTTGATCTTGCGCGCGACACGGACGGGCGTGGCACGGGCGGCGGCGGTGGCGGGGGTGTTTGTCATGGCATCCGTCGGACAAAAGGGGAGGTAAGGTGCGCAGGGAATGCGCGCCAAACGGTAAGGGGATGTAGGGTGCGCATTTACTGCGCACCGCACGGTGTGAGGGGGGAAGGTGCGCAGTAAATGCGCACCCTACGGTTTGCTTAAAGCTTGCCTTCGTCCTCGAAGACTTCGGTCCAGTCTTCGACCAACAGGTCCAGCGCTTCCTTGGCCGTGCCTTGGTCGGCCACGACATAGTCATGCATGCGCTTTTGCATCGCGATCAGCAGTTCCGCATAGGCCGGTTCCTGCCAGAAGTCCTGAACGGAGCCCATCGCCTCAAGAAAGTCACCTGCGAAAGGTGCGCTGTCTTTGAAGCCCGGATCGTTGAGCACGGAGTTATGTGCAGAATAGCCGCCCAGTGACCACCATTTCGCCTGCACATCGGGGTTTGCGAACCACTTGATATACTCAAGGGCTGCGTCCTGTTTGTCGGAATAGGCAACAACAGAGATGCCCTGCCCGCCCAATGTGGAGCCTGCAACGTTTTGGGGTGGGTTCACGAAGAAGTCGATCTTGTCGCCGCCGGTGTTTGGATCGGCATAAAGACCCGGAAAGAACGCGAACCAGTTCATCGCCATGGCGACCTGACCGGATTTGAACGCGTCGAGGGACTCACCCATGTAGGAGTTGGTGTAGCCCGGAGGTGTGGCGGTTTCGTAGAACTCTTTATAGAATTCAAGTGCCTCAACTGCCTCGGGAGAGTTTACAGCGCCTTCCATGTCGTAGGAACCGGGGGTGTTTTCGTATTTGAAGCCCCATGGATAGAGCGCGGATGTCACGCCCATGGTGATGCCCTCAGAGCCGCGTTCGGTAAAGATCGAGGCGCCATAGACGGTCTTGCCGTCAATCTCGCGGCCCTGGAAGAATTGCGCGATCTCAAGCAGTTCTAGTTGGGATTTGGGTTCGGCCAGATCACGACCTGTGGCCTCTTTGAACGCCGCTTTGATGTCGTCGCGGGCGAACCAGTCCTTGCGGTAGAACCAGCCGTTTGCATCGCCCATTGCAGGCAGCGCATAGTAGTTGGGCGTGCCTTTGGGCCATGTGGAATAGGCATAGACCGTCGCATCGGCAAAGTCGGACATGCTGATCCCTTCATTGTCGAAGAAATCGTTCAGTTTGACGTAGTGGCCGTTTTCCGCGCCGCCACCGATCCACTGGCTGTCGCCGATCAGCAGGTCACACAGCTTGCCGCCGGAGTTCAATTCATTGAGCATACGGTCGGCAAAGTTGGGCCATGGAATGAACTCAAAGCTCATGGTGTGGCCGGATTGCGCCTCGAATTCCTTGGACAGTTCGACCAGCGCGTTCGCCGGGTCCCAAGCGGCCCAGCACAGGGTAAGATCCTCTGCCTGAGCGCTGGACGCAAAGGAAGCGGCAACAAGGCTGATGGCACTGACAGATGCCATTTTAAAATTCTTCATCTATTTTCCTCCCAGGGTGAAACCGGCACCTCGTTTGTCGGGCGCCGAATCGTCGGTCTGACCTCTTGACGCTATTTGAGGTGCGCACCTCAAGTCTAGTTATTTTTGAGGTACGCACCTCATTTACTGGCGAAGAAAGGTTAACTACATGATTTGATAGCAATAATATTAATGGCGAATACCTTGCAGAACCCGGTAAGCCGCGCCGATCATCCAACGCAATCGCGCAGCAGAGTGAAGCCCCCCCTACGCTTGCCTGCTATTCAGTCGCTGTTTCGTCGGGGCTGGCGCGTGTGACCCACCAGCCCGACAAGGCTTAGCCCGCCGTAAACGGATCGTCGATGACCCCGACAACCTGTATCAAAAACGCCCCGCCATCGCTGTCCAGCGCATCAGCATAAAAACCGTCAATTGCATCCACGGCTGCTGTAATGCTGGCCGCAGATCCATCAAAGAGCGCCATCGCAGCCGCCGCATCACCGGTGTCTGACATCCCCTTGTGGACCGCAAAATACGCGCCGATATCCGTCTTGTTGGCAAGGTATTCCCGGTCTGCCAGTTGCTGGTCGATGAATGCCTGAACCTTGCCCGGTTCGGGGTCGACTTTGGCGCCGCCCAGCACGGACAAGATGAATTGATCGCGCAGCACGAAATCGCCGTCCAGCGCACCAACCCAGAAGTTAAAGCCTTCGGCATCCGGCACCCGCCCCAGCACGTTGTTGTAGACGGCTGTTGCAAATTCCTCGTTGGTGAGGGTGTCGGGATAGGTCGCGCGGGTCTCGGGTTGGTCAATAAAGCGGAATGCAATGTCGCTAAGCGAGAAGCCATTGGCAAACGCCGCCGCCCAGAATGCCAGCCCTTCGGCATCCGGCGCGCGGTTGAAATACGCGATGTAAAGCTCGATAAAGCTTTCGAGGTTTACCGCTTCGAGTGACGCGATCCCGTCGTAAAGGCGGAAACCGCTGTCCGCGCCGCCGACCGTCCCGCCGAAATCCAGAAACTCCAACGCCTTCAGGCTGTCCACACCGCTGCCGTCTGCGCGGCGGTCCTGCAGTGTCGTTCCGTCAGGCGACAACGTCAGCGTGTAGCTGTTTTGCGGGCCCTCGAACACGGCGCGGTCCACGCCGTCGCCCCCGTCCAATGTGTCATTGCCGATGCCGCCTGTCAGCGTATCATCGCCGCCTGCCCCGATAATGAGGTCAGCGCCCTTGCCACCAATCAAACCCTCGCCTGTGTCATCGCCCTGCACCGTCAGGCCAAGGGCCGAGGGCCGCACAGCAGTTGACGTAACCGTCTCGGCGGTATCACCTTGGTCGGTAAAGCTGACCCTGACAGTAATGTCTTCCAACGCATCATCGGCAGTCAGCACGTAGCTTGCCGCTGTCGCACCTGCGATATCGGTGCCATTGCGCTGCCACTGATAGCTGAGCGTGTCCGCGCGGA
>JAFMHE010000123.1 GCA_017854675.1 Paracoccaceae bacterium
TGGGTGGTTCCAAGCGTAAATACGCATCCGTCGGCGACATTATTGTCGTGTCGGTCAAGGAAGCCATCCCTCGCGGTCGTGTGAAAAAGGGCGACGTCCGTAAGGCCGTCGTTGTTCGCACCGCCAAAGAAGTTCGTCGTGATGATGGCACAGCTATCCGCTTCGACCGCAACGCCGCAGTTATCCTGAACAACTCAAACGAGCCCGTAGGTACACGTATCTTTGGACCGGTTGTTCGCGAACTGCGCGGCAAGAACTTCATGAAGATCATCTCACTTGCGCCGGAGGTGCTGTAATGGCTGCTAAACTTCGCAAAGGTGACAAGGTCATCGTGCTGGCCGGTAAAGACAAAGGCAAGACAGGGACCATCGGTTCCGTTGACCCCAAGTCGGGCAAAGCGGTTGTGGAGGGGATCAACATCTCTATCCGCGCCACACGTCAAACTCAGGAAAGCCAGGGCGGTCGCATCCCCAAAGCGATGCCAATCGACCTGTCCAACCTCTCGCTCGTCGATGCCAATGGCAAAGCGACCCGCGTGGGTTTCAAAATCGAGGGCGACAAGAAAGTCCGCTTCGCAAAAACCACGGGGGAC
Organism: Paracoccaceae bacterium; assembly: GCA_017854675.1. GTDB lineage: Bacteria > Pseudomonadota > Alphaproteobacteria > Rhodobacterales > Rhodobacteraceae > Sulfitobacter. Next base: position 593 of record JAFMHE010000123.1, read on the forward strand.
GTGATTGATGCTTGATACTGCAGATTATACACCCCGCCTTCTGAGCGTCTACCGCGATGAAATTCGCGCCAAGATGAAAGAAGAGTTCGGTTACAGCAACGACATGATGATCCCTCGTCTGGACAAAGTCGTGCTGAACATCGGTTGCGGTGCAGCCGCTGTACGTGACAGCAAGAAAGCCAAATCCGCGCAAGAAGACCTGACGCTGATCGCTGGCCAGAAGGCGATGACCACGATTGCCAAGAAATCCATCGCGGGTTTCCGTGTACGTGAAGAAATGCCACTGGGTGCGAAAGTTACCCTGCGCGGCGCACGTATGTACGAATTCCTTGATCGTCTGATTACGATTGCAATGCCACGTATCCGCGACTTCCGCGGCGTATCGGCAAAATCTTTTGATGGTCGTGGCAACTATGCCATGGGTCTCAAAGAGCACCTCGTGTTCCCAGAAATCGATTTCGATAAGATCGATGAAAACTGGGGTATGGACATCGTCATCGCCACCACGGCGAAAACCGACGCAGAAGCGAAAGCATTGTTGACAGCGTTCAACATGCCATTCGCGAAATAAGCGCGGGAAGGATTAGATATGGCTAAGAAATCCATGATCGCACGCGAGAAGAAGCGTGAAGCACTGGTCAAGAAGTTCGCTGCAAAGCGCGCTGCCTTGAAGGAAATCGTAAGCGACGAGAGCAAGCCGATGGAAGAGCGTTTCCGCGCCTCCCTGAAGCTGGCGAAACTGCCCCGCAACTCAAGCGCTGTGCGTCTGCACAACCGCTGCCAGCTGACGGGCCGTCCTCACGCCTATTACCGTAAACTGAAAATCTCGCGTATCGCGCTGCGTGATCTTGGCTCTTCGGGCCAGATCCCCGGCATGGTCAAGTCGAGCTGGTAAGGAGCGCATCAGATGAACGATCCTATCGCAGATATGCTGACACGCATCCGCAACAGCCAGATGCGCGGCAAATCCACCGTCATGACACCAGCCTCAAAGCTGCGTGCATGGGTTCTGGATGTGCTGGCAGACGAAGGCTACATTCGCGGCTACGAAAAGATGACAGGCGCCGATGGCCACCCTGCTATCGAAATCAGCCTGAAGTATTACGAGGGCGAACCTGTTATTCGTGAGTTGAAGCGGGTTTCAAAGCCCGGTCGCCGCGTTTACATGGGCTCGAATGACATTCCACAGGTCCGTCAGGGTCTGGGTGTGTCGATTGTCTCCACCTCCAAAGGTGTGATGTCGGATGCAAATGCACGCAACGCCAATATCGGCGGCGAAGTGCTCTGCACCGTATTCTAAGGAGCGCATAGAATGTCTCGTATTGGTAAAAAAGCGGTTGGTCTGCCCGATGGTGTCACCGCCACCGTGTCCGGTCAGTCCATCGAAGTAAAAGGCCCCAAGGGTGTCCGTACTTTCAAAGCAACAGACGATGTTGATCTGAAAGTCGAAGACAACACGGTTTCCGTGATCCCGCGTGGCAAATCCAAGCGCGCGCGCCAGCAGTGGGGCATGAGCCGCACAATGGTCGCGAACTTGGTCACTGGCGTGACCCAGGGTTTCAAGAAAGAGCTTGAGATTCAGGGTGTTGGTTATCGTGCTGCGATGACCGGTAACACGTTGAAATTGAACCTCGGCCTGTCCCACGACGTCGATTACACGCCACCTGAGGGTGTCACTGTAACCGCGCCAAAGCAGACCGAAATCGTTGTGGAAGGCATTGACGAACAGCTTGTTGGTCAAGTCGCTGCGAACATCCGCGCTTGGCGCAAGCCCGAGCCCTATAAGGGCAAAGGCATCCGCTACAAGGGTGAGTTCGTCTTCCGCAAAGAAGGCAAGAAGAAGTAAGGAACGCACAAGATGGCAAACAGCAAAAGACAACTGTTCATCAAACGCCGCATGCGCGTTCGGAACAAACTTCGCCGCATGAACCGGGGCCGTATGCGCCTGTCCGTGCACCGTTCAAACAAGAACATCTCGGTCCAGTTGATCGACGATGTGAATGGCGTAACGCTCGCCTCCGCATCGACGCTCGAAAAAGATCTGGGTTTTGTTGGCAAGAACAACATCGAAGCAGCCACCAAAGTGGGCGCGGCTATTGCCGAGCGTGCGAAAAAGGCCGGTATCGAGCAAGCCTATTTTGACCGGGGCGGTTTCCTGTTCCACGGCAAGGTAAAAGCACTTGCAGATGCGGCCCGTGAAGGCGGTCTGAAAATTTGATGCCGGACGGTGCGCAGTAAATGCGCACCCTACGTCGGCATCTGTAGGGTGCGCATTCACCTGCGCACCTTCGATGATCCGGGGGCCAATTGGCTCACTAGGATCGAGATTAACGGGCGCTTGCCCACCATTATAAGGATGTTCTCATGGCAGAACGTGAAAACCGTCGCGGCCCACGCCGCGATCGTGACGAAACACCGGAATTTCAGGACCGCTTGGTCGCGATCAACCGTGTGTCCAAGACCGTAAAAGGTGGTAAGCGCTTTGGCTTCGCCGCACTGGTTGTTGTTGGTGATCAAAAAGGTCGCGTCGGATTTGGCAAAGGTAAAGCCAAAGAAGTTCCCGAGGCGATCCGCAAGGCCACAGAGCAGGCCAAGCGTCAGATGATCCGCGTGCAGTTGCGCGAAGGTCGGACATTGCACCACGACATGGAAGGCCGCCACGGCGCCGGTAAAGTCGTCATGCGCTCTGCGCCTGAAGGTACTGGTATTATTGCCGGTGGTCCTATGCGTGCTGTTTTCGAAATGCTGGGCATCAAGGACGTTGTGTCCAAGTCCATCGGTTCGCAGAACCCCTACAACATGATCCGCGCCACGATGGACGGATTGCGCAAGGAATCTTCACCTCGCTCCGTCGCTCAGCGTCGCGGCAAGAAGGTTGCGGACATCCTGCCACGTACAGATGCGCCAGCGGCTGCTGATGCACCTGCAACTGAGGAGGCCTAAACCATGGCTAAAACAATTGTGATCAAGCAGATCGGTTCCCCGATCCGCCGCCCCGCAGACCAGCGTGCTACGCTGATCGGTCTGGGTCTGAACAAGATGCACCGTGTGCGCGAACTTGAGGACACACCGTCTGTTCGCGGCATGATCCGCAAGATCAGCCACATGGTTGAGATTGTTGAAGAAAAAGGCTGAGGCCTGTTCTTGTTGCACTATATTTGAAAAGCCCGGTCAGCAATGATCGGGCTTTTTGCGATCTAGACGCCTGCTATTGAGAACTTGAGAAAGACGAGAGTTTCGGTGGCGTATCTCCTGTCTTGCGCCCTGCATATTCGAGCCCAAAGCTCAGGCTTTTCCCAATGCGATGGGCCAGCGTCGACCAAAGTTTGGCCTTTTTGTCCGGCAAATTTGCCGTCAGCACGGAGTCAAACAGCTTGAGCCAGGCAGGAAAATGATCAGATGTGACGTTTCTGGCCGCTAGGTGTTTTTGCAGCGGATTGCCAGAATAACCTCGCTCTCTTAGCAATGCACCACACCAGAAACGAAATATCTTTTCTTCGTGCGGTTTCCAGTCGGCGACATGGTCCGCAAAAATCGGTCCAAGATCAGGATGCGCCCGCGTTTTTGCGTAAAAGTCAGTGACAACAGTCCGGATCTCTTCGTGGGTCGGTATGGAAGAACCAGCAAGCGACATCAGACAACGACGTTCCAGAGGATGATCAGTGAGATGATCAAATAGATCAGCGAATTCAGCAGCCAGCGCAGCAGACCTGCATCCCCATCCGGGTCGATGCCAAGTTTTCTGCAAATCGCGTTGCCCGGCCAGAATAGTATATCAGCAAGCAGTTGCATCAGGGTCTCCTTAATGCGTAAATAGGATGCCGATTATATACGCTCCTAAATACGTAAATGAAATACCAATACTAACATGCAAATTGATAAGTTTTCCGACTATGCCCTCAGGGTCTTGATGGTGCTTGCCGTAAGTGCGCCGAACCGTGTGTCGGTTCGTAAGATAGCAGACACTTTTAACATTTCAGAGAATCACGTCGCCAAGATTGCCACAGCGCTTGTCCGCGAGGGCTATGTTCATTCCCAAAGAGGCCGAGCCGGCGGGTTAAGTCTTGTCGCGGAACCGCATCAGATATCGTTGGGTGAGGTTCTGCGGCGTGTGAAAAAGACCCCGCCTGTCGCGGAGTGCTTTGGCGAAGGCAACACCTGCCGGATCATGCCCGCGTGTGGCTTGCGTGGTCCGCTGAAAGAAGCCCAAGAAGCGTTCTATGCAACCTTGGACAGCTACACCCTCGCGGACATTACTCGACAGCCCAAAGCGCTGGTCGGTTTGTTGGGGTAGCACCCCCTTGATCCCATCCCTCACCCAATCTATACGCCCCAAGTGGCCCCGATTCCGGTGCTCTATTTGTAACGCCGTGTCTGCGCACTCCCGTCGCTGGGGCGCACGTCCGGCAATAGGAGAAGCGACATGAAGCTGAATGAACTATCCGACAATCCAGGCGCCACCAAAAAACGCAAGCGCGTTGGTCGTGGTCCCGGTTCCGGCACCGGTAAAATGGGTGGCCGTGGTATCAAGGGTCAAAAATCCCGCTCAGGTGTGGCGATCAAAGGGTACGAAGGCGGCCAGATGCCCCTCTACCAACGTCTGCCAAAGCGTGGCTTTAACAAGCCGAACCGCAAATCCTATGCCGTTGTTAACCTTGGTTTGATCCAGAAATTCATCGACGCGGGCAAAATCGACGTGAAGAACCCCGTTGATGCAGCAGCGTTGATCGCATCCGGTCTGGTCCGTCGCGAGTTGGACGGCATCCGTCTGTTGGCCAAAGGCGAGATTACAACAAAAGTTGATCTGCACGTTGCAGGCGCGTCCAAATCCGCCATTGGAGCTGTGGAAAAGGCAGGCGGCTCCGTCACTTTGCCTGCCAAAGCAGAAGCGGCGACTGCGTAAAGCTGACCTAATGGCTTGTGAGCGGGGCACGTCCCGCTTACATAAGGCTTTGAGTTTTCCCAAACGCCGCCCGCTGGAAGACAGCAGGGCGGCGTTTGCATAACAACAAAAGAGACCAAAAATGGTATCAGCCGTCGAAAATATGGCCGCCAACACCAGTTGGGCTTCGTTGGGCAAGGCAACTGACTTGCGCAACCGGATCCTGTTCACGCTGGGCTTGTTGATTGTCTACCGCCTTGGCACGTTTATCCCGGTTCCGGGCATTGACGGCACCGCCCTGCGCCAGTTCATGGACCAAGCAGGGCAGGGTATCGGCGGCATGGTGTCGATGTTTACTGGTGGCGCATTGGGCCGCATGGGTATCTTTGCCCTAGGTATTATGCCCTATATTTCCGCCTCAATCATCGTTCAGTTGATGACCGCGATGGTTCCGGCCCTTGAGCAGCTCAAAAAAGAGGGTGAACAAGGCCGCAAAAAGATCAACCAATACACCCGCTACGGCACCGTGGCGCTTGCGACATTGCAGTCATACGGGCTGGCAGTTTCGCTTGAGGCCGGAGATATTGCGGCTGATCCGGGCATGTATTTCCGGATTGCCTGTATGATCACGCTGGTTGGCGGCACGATGTTCCTGATGTGGCTGGGTGAACAGATCACCGCACGCGGCATCGGAAACGGTATTTCGCTGATCATTTTCGTCGGCATCATCGCCGAGGTTCCAGCCGCGATTGCGCAGTTCTTTGCCTCTGGCCGGTCTGGTGCAATCAGCCCTGCGTTGATCGTAGGCGTGCTGATTATGGTCGTTGTCACGATCATGTTTGTCGTGTTCATGGAGCGCGCTTTGCGCAAGATCCACATCCAATACCCGCGTCGGCAGGTCGGTATGAAGATGTATGATGGCGGTTCCTCGCATTTGCCGGTCAAAGTGAACCCGGCGGGCGTGATTCCTGCGATCTTTGCGTCCTCGCTGCTGCTGTTGCCGATCACGATCAGCACATTTTCGGGCAACTCGACAGGTCCCGTGATGTCCGTTCTCTTGGCCAACTTTGGCCCAGGTCAGCCGCTCTATCTGTTGTTCTTTGTCGCGATGATCGTGTTCTTTGCGTATTTCTATACGTTCAACGTCAGCTTCAAACCCGATGACGTCGCCGATAACCTGAAAAACCAGAACGGTTTTGTTCCGGGCATCCGCCCTGGTAAGAAAACCTCCGAGTATCTCGAATATGTGGTGAACCGCGTTCTTGTTCTTGGTTCGGGCTACCTCGCGCTGGTCTGTGTGTTCCCGGAGATTTTACGCGGTCAGTTCGCCATCCCTTTCTATTTTGGGGGCACCTCAGTTCTGATTGTGGTTTCGGTGACGATGGACACTATCCAGCAAGTTCAAAGCCACCTTTTGGCACATCAATACGAAGGCCTGCTTGAAAAGTCGCAGTTGCGCGGTAAAAGCAAAGGCAAAAGCAAGAAACGGAGCCCGGTACGTCGATGAACATAATTCTTCTTGGACCACCCGGCGCGGGCAAAGGCACGCAAGCCCGCCATTTGGTTGAGACCCGCAATATGGTGCAGCTTTCCACGGGTGATATGTTGCGCGAGGCGAAAAGCTCTGGCACCGAAATGGGCAATATGGTTGCCGGTGTTATGGCGCGGGGCGAATTGGTCACCGACGAGATCGTGATTGGTTTGATTCGCGAAAAGCTAACGGGCGACACCAAGGGCGGTTTTATTTTTGATGGTTTTCCGCGTACGTTGGAACAGGCAGATGCCCTGACACGGCTGATGGCGGACGAAGGTCAAACACTGGATGCCGTGATCGAGATGCGCGTTGACGATGAGGCGCTGGTCGACCGCATTACAGCGCGTTCCACCTGCGCGGGATGTGGTGAGGTCTATAACGACAACACCAAACCGATCCCGGCAGATGGCAAATGCACAAGCTGCGGCAAAGAAAACGAATTCACGCGCCGCTCTGACGATAATGAGGAAAGCCTCAAAACCCGTCTGATGGCTTATTACAAGCAGACCTCGCCGCTAATTGGTTACTACTACGCCAAAGGCATGCTGAGCACAGTTAATGGTCTGGGCGAGATCGCAGCGGTTCAGCGCGAGATTGCCAACGTTCTTGGTGACTGAAGCGCTTCTGAGTGCAAGGCGCACGCCTGAATCAAGCTACTTTGGCATGCGTCGGACTTGGCGCAGTTCGTGGTCTTGTCCCTTCGGGCAGGGCTGTTATCGGGCTCTCGGGAGACGGTAATATCTGCGCGAATCACGGGACACGACCACGGCAGATGGTGCATGCAGAAGCAGCACCGATGATCCTGAATTTCCTGACAACTGCCTTTGAACGTTGAGGCGGGGTAGTTCGGGGTTGACCCTCGTATGACATGGTCCTATTCAGCGCTATCTCGAAAGAGAATCGTAAGCGGGCAGGGTCGCACCCACCCCGCAAGATCACCTGATCAGCTCTAGCCCGATGGCCTTGTCGCCTCGGGCTTATGTTGTGAAAAAAGGGTCCGGAATGACGGACTCGCAACGAAAAGGAAATGCACACGTGGCACGTATTGCCGGCGCAAACCTACCCACTGCAAAGCGGGTTCCAATCGCCCTCACATATATTACCGGTATCGGTACAACTTCGGCGCAAGCCATCTGCGAAGCGATTGGCATCGACGCCTCTCGTCGCATCAATGAGTTGTCTGACGCTGAAATCCTGAAGATCCGCGAGCACATCGACGAGAACTATACCGTCGAAGGTGACCTGCGTCGCGAGACCCAGATGAACATCAAGCGTCTGATGGACCTTGGTTGCTACCGTGGCCTGCGCCACCGTCGTAACCTGCCGGTTCGCGGTCAGCGTACACACACCAACGCACGCACACGCAAAGGCCCCGCAAAGGCCATTGCTGGTAAGAAGAAATAAGGGAGGCACTGACAAATGGCACGTGATGCACGCAAGACCAAGCGTAAGGTCTCCAAGAACATCGCCGCAGGTGTGGCGCATGTTAACTCATCCTTCAACAACACCAAGATTTTGATCTCGGACGTTCAGGGCAACGCAATCGCATGGTCTTCGGCCGGCACGATGGGCTTTAAAGGCTCACGTAAATCTACGCCTTATGCGGCGCAGATGGCTGCCGAAGATGCAGGCAAGAAAGCACAAGAGCACGGCGTTAAAACGCTCGAAGTCGAAGTGCAGGGCCCCGGTTCCGGTCGTGAAAGCGCATTGCGCGCTTTGGCGGCTGCGGGTTTCAACATCACGTCCATTCGTGACGTGACGCCTATGGCCCACAACGGCTGTCGCCCTCCAAAGCGTCGCCGCGTCTAAGCACCGATATTTCTTCCGGGGTCTGCGCCATCAGGGTGCAGGCCCCATACTGCCTTTTTGAAACCTCGAGCGTATCTGCCGATCGGACATGCGTCAGATACAAGAATGGAGGGACACATGATCCACAAAAATTGGGCTGAGTTGATTAAACCACAGCAACTGGACGTAAAGCCGGGCAATGACCCTGCGCGTCAGGCAACCGTGATGGCCGAACCGCTTGAGCGCGGCTTTGGTTTGACAATGGGCAACGCATTGCGCCGTGTGCTGATGTCATCGCTGCAGGGTGCTGCGATCACTTCCGTACAAATTGACAATGTTTTGCACGAGTTTTCATCGGTTGCCGGTGTACGTGAAGACGTCACCGACATCATTTTGAACCTCAAAGGCGTTTCCATCCGCATGGAAGTCGAAGGGCCAAAGCGTCTGTCGATTTCTGCAAAGGGTCCGGGCGTTGTTACGGCCGGCGACATTTCCGAGAGCGCGGGCATCGAGATCCTCAACCGCGATCACGTTATCTGTCACCTCGACGATGGCGCGGACGTTTACATGGAACTGACGGTCAACACCGGCAAGGGCTATGTATCCGCGGAAAAGAACAAGCCAGAGGATGCACCGATTGGTTTGATCCCGATCGACGCGATCTATTCCCCGGTCAAGAAAGTCAGCTATGACGTGCAGCCGACCCGCGAAGGTCAGGTTCTCGACTATGACAAGCTGACGATGAAGGTCGAGACAGACGGGTCCATCACGCCGGATGACGCCGTGGCATTTGCTGCGCGCATTCTGCAGGATCAGCTTGGTATCTTCGTGAACTTTGATGAGCCAGAATCAGCATCCCGCGCGGATGAGGATGATGGTCTTGAGTTCAACCCGCTCCTTCTCAAGAAGGTCGACGAGTTGGAATTGTCTGTTCGTTCCGCGAACTGTCTCAAGAACGACAACATCGTCTATATCGGCGATCTGATCCAGAAGACCGAAGCCGAAATGCTGCGCACGCCGAACTTTGGCCGCAAATCCTTGAACGAGATCAAGGAAGTGCTGTCAGGCATGGGTCTGCACCTTGGTATGGACGTCGAGGACTGGCCACCGGACAACATCGAAGATCTGGCGAAAAAATTCGAAGACAACTTTTAAGGAAGGTGCGCAGTAAATGCGCACCCTACGAAACACAGGAATATGGCGGTTAACAACCGTAGATTTACCGTAAGGCGGCGTTAATCCCGCCTTACACCCCACGACTGGGCAAACCGCCCCAAGGAGAGTTGGCGCTACGC
>JAFMHE010000124.1:0-4941 GCA_017854675.1 Paracoccaceae bacterium
CGGTGCATTTCGCATTTACCTATGATGAGGAAACCGGCTGCATCGGTGCGGGGCATCTTGCGCAAACCATAGTGGAACGGTCCCTCAAACCCGCCATCGCGATCATTGGTGAACCGACCAGCATGCGGATCATCGAAGGTCACAAAGGTTGCTTTGAATACACCACGCGCTTTCAGGGGCTTGAGGGCCACGGCTCTTCCCCTGATCTGGGCGTCAACGCGGTTGAATATGCGGTGCGCTATGTCACCAGATTGCTGGAACTGCGCGAGGATCTGAAGACCAGAACCCCCGCCAACAGCCGGTTTGATCCGCCTTGGACCACAATAAACATCGGCGCGTTGCACGGCGGCAGCGTGCATAATGTCATCGCGCCCAAAGCGCAGGTAGATTGGGAAATGCGCCCGGTTCAGGCCAGCGACGCAACCTATGTCAAGGATGCGGTCAGAGCCTATTGCGACAACGTTCTTTTGCCCGCAATGCGCAGGATCTATCCTGATGCGTACATTGAAACCGAAGTGCTGGGCGAAGTTGGAGGGCTACTGCCGACCGACAACAACGAAGCGTTGCGGATTATGTCCGAACTGACCGGCGCGAATGGTGCAGGCGTCGTGCCATTCGGCACCGAAGCGGGGATTTTCCAGTCGCTTGGCATGGATGTCGTGGTCTGCGGCCCCGGTTCAATTGATCAGGCGCACAAAGCGGACGAGTTTCTGGCAGTGGATCAGTTGGGGCAATGCCTCACGATGCTTGAGAAATTGGGGGCCAAGTTGGCATAGGCGTTAGGCAGATGGTGGTTATTGTCGCTGCCGCAGGCAAGACACTGGGCAGCAGAATGACAGTTTCCGAATCAATCGCTCTGCCTTTTTTCTGACTTGTTTCACCAAGAAAACCACGCGATTGGGCCGATATGGCGGCCATTCCTGGCAGCGCGACAGGACTGTTTCCCCAATGAAGACGTTTTGACCCAGAAATACCTTAATATTATCTAAATTTCTCAACGCCACCTAACCTCGACCAAGACATGCCCAACTGTTGATCGCATTTCGACGGTAAGGCCACTTTTGTCGGGGGACATCGAAGTGATTATCGCTGCTGCATTGGGTGGATTATTGTGTTTGGGCTTTGTTATGGAGACCATGGGCGGCGCGGACGCGCCTGAGACATCTTCCGAAGACGAGGATTTCTCCGCTCCTCCAACTGGACAAGTGGTACCGTTAGCAGAGTTTATCAGCCTGCCAGAAGAGCAGATTGATGATCAGCCCACCCAAGAACTTGAACAAGAACCCGATCTGCAAGGCCTGTCACCTGAGGATGGTGATGTGGTTGCTGATCACGAAGACCATGACATGTCCGACCCGGTCTATGAACTTGATCTGACTGCGCAGACATCAGGCGCTGTTCCGGTTTTCAATAGCTTTATTGCGGCTGAAGACCAGATTGTCATTGAGTACGAGGGCGAGCGCCCCGAAGTGTCGTTTGGCGCAGTCGTGGATGGCAATGACACATATTCATCCATCCAACTAAATGGTGAAGAAGTAGGGCGCGTCTTGGTCACGCCCGAAGCTCCCCTGTTGGGGCACAGCAATGTCGAGTTGGTCGCGTTGCCCCAACGACTTGGCAGTGAGGACGACTATTATGTCGGATCGCCTGAGGCTGAGACGCTTTTTGGCCGTCAGGGCGATGATACCATCATTGGCGGTGGCGGTGCAGATACGCTGAATGGGGGGGCCGGCGAAGATGTGCTCATTTCGCATGGCAGTGGCGGCAGGTTAGCCGGGATTTCAGAAGATGATTATCTGGAGGCCCGTAAAACCTCTTATGGGCAATACCACCTTTACGGCGGCGAAGGGGACGACACGATCGTGATGCACCAGAACAATGCATCCGGTTGGGGGCATCAGGGGTTCCATGCGTATGGCGGTGAGGGCGCAGACGAGTTTCATTTCATCGGCACAGGCCTTGCTGACGCGCCATTGGTCTCAAGGATTAATGATTTTGATGCCACCCAAGACAGCATCTGGGTCGATGATGTAGAAATCGACCTAGACAACCTTGCGGCGGGTATGCGGTTGGTCAGCTATCATGATCAACAATGGCTCGCCATCGACGACAATATTCTGATCGGGTTGGAAGGGTTCCGTATGGATGCGCCAGCGGGTGTGCCCACGATGGGCGACGGGACGATGGAGATGCACTTTCACGCTTTCCCGACAAATCTGGCTGACCTTCCTACCGTGCCTTTCATCAACAGATAAGACTCTGAAATCTTTCGAATAGCGTGGTCAGACCCCCTCAACCCAAACGCGGTCAATCTCTCCCGCGCAGATGTGCAATGTGCTGAGATACAGGTCTTGCGTTTCTGCTTCCTGAATTTTCGCCACTGGGCCAGAAACACCAATGACTGCTTTTGCTGTTCCCAAACGCCCGACTGGAACCGCAAGACCAGCAACGCCCGGTTCAAATTCGGCAACCACAACAGAATATCCTTGCGCGCGCGCCTTTTGGATTTCGCCCTTGATCGCCTGAGGGGCCAGCAGTGTCCGGGGCGTGTATTGGATCAGCTTGTCCGTGCGGATGTGTTCAGCGGCGGTCTCGGGGTCTAATGTCCCGAGCAACATCCGCCCCAGCGCCGTGTGCAAAAGTGGCAAGCGACTGCCGACAGTGAAACCAAAAGACACCGCAGACCCGGACATATGCGAGCGCGCGATATATAGCGCTGACCCTTCTGACATCGTGGCAAGCGATATTTCTACGCCGATTCTTTCGGAATAGCTGTTCAAGATGGGCTGCAGCGTCGTACCGATGCCATGACCGCGCAGGTAATTTCCGGCAAGTCCCAATATCTCGGGGGTCAGTGAGAATGTTTTGTCTGTTTTGGCCAATAGACCCAGATCAACCAATGTGATCACCAATCGCCGTACCGTTGCCCGGTCGTACCCCGTCTTTTGCCCGATCTCTGGCAGGCTTAGGCGCAAACGAGCATCATCAAAAGCGGACAGGACGGCGAACCCCTTGACCAGCGTCGTCGAAACATCGCGCGGATTATACCATTGGTCGGTGGCATCTTTGGTCATTTCTGATGCCTTTCCAATCTATGTCGCCAGTGAGCGGGTGCCGGAAAACCCCGTTCCAGCTTGACATCAATACGTCGCATAGCGTGTTATATATGTCAACAAATGTGCGATATTTGAACAATGCCCAGAACATCCACGGAGACCAATATATGATCAGCCAAGAGATGAACGATCTGCTCACCCGCACCGGACCAGGCAGTGATGCAGGTGCGGTTATGCGCCACTATTGGCAGCCCGCAGCCCTTAGCGATGAACTGGCAGGTAACCGCCCTGTCGTACCGGTCAAACTGCTGGGTGAGGATCTGGTGCTGTTTCGCGACAGCGATGGGGAACTGGGCCTGATCGGTCGCGCCTGCCCGCACCGTGGCGCTGATCTGTGCTATGGCAGGCTTGAGGACAACGGTCTGCGCTGTCCGTTCCATGGCTGGCATTTCAACCGCGATGGCCAATGCGTGGAACAACCCGGTGAGCCGGAAGGGTCACGCATGCACGAGCAGATCAAAAACACATCCTATCCGGTGATCGAAAAGAACGGCATCGTCTTTGCTTACATGGGTCCGGGGGAGCCGCCGGATTTTCCGAATTTCGACTGTTTCCGCGCGCCTGAAAGCCATGTCTTTGCCTTCAAGGGGCTGTGGCAATGCAACTGGCTGCAAGCGATGGAAGTGGGCATTGATCCTGCGCACGCGTCTTTCCTGCACCGATTTCTGGAGGACGAAGACCCCGCCGACAGTTATGGCAAACAATTCCGCGACAAGGCAGCGGATACCGATATTCCCATGACCAAACTGCTGCGCGATTACCCCCGCCCAGACATCACGGTCGAGGAAACAGAATACGGCATGCGCCTGATTGCGCTGCGTCATCTGGACAACGGCAAAACCCATGTGCGCATTACCAATCAGATATTCCCCGAAGCAATTTCGATCCCGATGAGCCGCGAGATGATCATCACGCAGTGGCACGTGCCCATTGATGATGAAAACTGCTATTGGTATTCAATGTTTACCAGTTTTGACAAACCCGTCGACAAGGAAAAAATGCGTGCCCAGCGCCTGCAGGAACACCGCTTGCCCGATTATGCCCCGCTCAAGAACAAGGCCAACAACTACGGGTTTGATCCCGAAGAGCAGCGGCGTGAAACCTATACCGGCATGGGTCTGGACATCAATGTGCATGACCAATGGGCGGTAGAAAGCCCCGGTGCGATCTTTGACCGGACCAAAGAACACTTGGGCAAAACCGATGTGGCGATCATCAAATACCGCCGCATGATGCGCGCCGCGATTGCCAGCCTCAAAGAGGGATCAACAGACGCGCTGCCGATGGTGAACGGCGTGGACGTCAAGACGATCTACGGTCCCATTTCCAACGATACAATCGGAGAGAAAGACGCATGGCGCGATGCATTCGAGACAAGCGACCGCGCGCGCCGCAAGGGGTGCAACGATTGGGATGCCACGGTGTGAAGGGGCTCCCTCGCCATGAGTGAATTCACACAACAGATTGAGGCGGGGACGCTGGCGCGGAAGGGCCTGTTGGACGCGGCAACGATTGACGCTGCCGCAGCACTGCTGGCGCGGGTCGCAGAGAGTGACGTTGAAACCATCCGCGTTCTATTTGCCGACCAGCATGGTGTGTTGCGCGGTAAGACCATCGTTGCAGGCGCGCTGCACTCCATTTTCACAAATGGCCTTGCGGCACCCTCGACACTGCTGCTCAAGGACACATCGCACCGAACTGTCTTTCCGGTCTGGTCCGCTGATCCCGGTGTGGACGGCGGCATGGGCGGGGCCGGTGACATCCTGATGCTGCCTGATCCCGATACCTTTCGCATCCTGCCATGGTCGCCCCATTCTGCATGGAT
>JAFMHE010000124.1:5872-10052 GCA_017854675.1 Paracoccaceae bacterium
CTGATGGACGGTTCGACCTTCTACCGCGCCGCATTGGGTGACGCGTTTGTGGATTACATCACCACCGTGCGGCAAGCCGAATGGGATCGTTATCACATGGCAGTGTCGGAGTGGGAGCAGGCGGAGTATTTCGGCCTGTACTAAGCTGGAAATAGAAGAAGGCCCCGCCTTGTCGCAGGCGGGGCCTCATATACGCACTATTCCGCTGCTTCGAGATACGTATCCATAGGCGGACAGGTGCAATTCAGGTTCCGGTCCCCCCACACATTGTCCACCCGGTTGACCGGCGGCCAGTATTTATCAACACGGAAGGCACCCGGCGGAAAACACCCCTGTTCACGCGAATAGGGGCGGTCCCAGTCTTTCACCAAATCCTCCATCGTGTGCGGCGCGTTTTTCAGCGGGTTGTTCTGCGGGTCTATCGCGCCTGTCTCTATCTCGGCAATTTCGGCGCGGATGGCGATCATCGCATCGCAGAAACGGTCCAGCTCGGCCTTGGTCTCGGATTCCGTGGGCTCGATCATCAGGGTCCCTGCGACTGGCCAGCTCATCGTTGGGGCATGAAAGCCGCAGTCCATCAGGCGTTTGGCGATGTCGTCCACAGTGACATGGGCGCTTTCGGCAAAGGGGCGCGTGTCGATGATGCATTCGTGAGCGATGCGCCCGGTCGGTCCTTTGTACAATACCTCGAACGACCCTTCGAGCCGCTTTGCGATGTAGTTGGCGTTCAGAATGGCGACACGTGTCGCCTGTGTCAGCCCGTCACCGCCCATCATCAGGCAATAGGCCCATGATATCGGCAGCAGCGAAGGCGAGCCAAAGGCCGCAGCCGATACAGCCCCCTCGCCCGTGATCGGATCACCGGGCAGATGTTCGATCAGGTGGTTCTTGACCCCAATCGGACCCATGCCGGGACCACCCCCGCCGTGCGGAATGCAAAACGTCTTGTGCAGGTTCAGGTGGCTGACATCGCCGCCCAGATCACCGGGGCGCGACAGCCCCACCATCGCGTTCATATTTGCGCCGTCGATATAGACCTGTCCGCCGTTCGCATGCACGATCTCGCAAACGTCGATCACGGTTTCCTCGAACACGCCGTGGGTCGACGGATAGGTGATCATACAGGCCGCCAGATTATCGCTGTGTTCGGCGACTTTGGCGTTGAAATCATTCAGATCAATGTCGCCATTAGCCGCGGATTGAATCGGTACAACCTTCCAGCCCACCATCTGGGCAGAGGCCGGGTTGGTGCCATGCGCCGACATCGGGATCAGACAAATGTTGCGGTGCCCCTGTCCGTTTGCGCGGTGATAGGCTGCAATGGTCAACAACCCCGCATATTCACCCTGCGCACCCGAATTGGGTTGCATCGAAATTGCGTCATATCCCGTCACATCGCATAGCTTGGCAGACAAATCATCAATCATCTGCGTGTATCCCTCCGCCTGATCGCGCGGGATATAGGGGTGCAAAAGCGAGAATGCGTCCCAACTGACCGGCATCATCTCTGCGGCTGAATTGAGCTTCATCGTGCAAGACCCCAGCGGGATCATCGCGCGGTCCAGCGCCAGATCACGGTCGGCAAGGCGGCGCATATACCGCATCATCTCGGTCTCGGCCCGGTTCATGTGGAACACCGGATGCGTCAGATACTCAGACGTGCGGATCAGTTTTTCAGGCATGTGGTAATGCGGGGTGTAATCCTTGTCTTCCCGCGCGATCCCGAAGGCGCGCCAGACCGCTTCGATGGTGGCGGGGCGCGTGCGTTCGTCCATTGTAATGCCCACCTGCGTTTTGCCAACGGCGCGCAGGTTTATGCCCTCGTCCACAGCGGATTTCATCACCGCCGATTGCAGCGGCCCCACATCAACGGTGATGGTGTCAAAAAACGCGGCGGGGCGTACATCAAAGCCAGCCGTTTTCAGCCCCTCGGCAAGGCGCGCGGTTTTACGGTGTATCCGTTGGGCAATCGCTTTCAGCCCTTCTGGACCATGAAAGACCGCGTAGAACCCTGCCATTACAGCCAACAGGGCCTGCGCGGTACAAACGTTTGAATTGGCTTTTTCGCGACGAATGTGCTGTTCGCGGGTTTGCAAAGACAGCCGGTAGGCGCGGTTTCCATGACTGTCGATGGACACACCGACAATACGCCCCGGCATTGAGCGGGCATAGGCCGTCTTGGTCGCCATATAGGCTGCGTGCGGGCCGCCATAGCCAACAGGCACACCAAAGCGCTGCGTGCTGCCAACTGCAATATCAGCGCCCATCGCACCGGGTTCCTTGAGCAATGTCAGCGACAGCGGATCAGCGGCGATAATGCCCACGGCTTTCGCCTCGTGCAGTGCTGCAATCTGTGGGGTGAAATCCCGCAGATGGCCGTAGGTGCCCGGAAACTGGAATATCGCGCCAAAGACCGCACCTGCGTCCAGATCATCCGGTTTGCCGACTATTACCTCAATCCCGAGCGGGGCGGCACGGGTTTTCATTACGTTGATGTTCTGCGGATGGCAGTTTTCGTCGATAAAAAAACTGTTCGCCTTGGACTTGGCGATGCGTTTGGCCATTGTCATGGCTTCGGCACAAGATGTCGCCTCGTCCAACAGGGATGCGTTGGCGATGTCCAGTCCGGTCAGGTCCGTGACCATCGTCTGAAAGTTCAACAACGCCTCAAGCCGTCCTTGCGAAATCTCTGGCTGGTAGGGCGTATAGGCCGTGTACCATGCCGGGTTTTCAAAGATGTTGCGTTGGATCGCAGGTGGCGTGACCGTGCCGTGATAGCCTTGGCCGATCAGCGATGTGAGCACTTTGTTTTTGGATGCCACCACCTTCATGTGCCGCAGCAATTCCTGCTCTGACAGGGGCTTGCCGAAATCAAGCGGCTTGGCCTGCCTGATCTTGGCTGGCAGCGTATCATCAATCAGCGCATCAAGGTCTTTCGCGCCCACAACTTGCAGCATCTGTTCCATCTCGGACACCGAAGGTCCGATATGGCGACGGTTCGCAAAGTCGTAAGGCAGGTAATCTGTGGGCGTAAAAGTCATTTGGTTGGCTCCGAAGGATCAGGCGATAAAGGCTGTGTATGCGGCTTCGTCCATATAGGCGTCCATTTGCGATGGGTTGGACGGCTTGATCTTGATAAACCACCCCTCGCCCATCGCATCTTCGTTGGCCAACGCGGGGTTGTCTGCCAATGCCTCGTTAACTTCGACGATTTCGCCATCAAGGGGGGCCGTGATATCGGACGCGGCTTTGACGCTTTCGATCACGACAATCTCGTCATCTTTGGTCACTGTGGTGCCGACTTCGGGCAGTTCAACAAAAACGATATCGCCCAGTTGCGTGCTGGCGTGGGTCGTAATGCCGACCACGACAACATCATCCTCGGGGCGCAGCCATTCGTGTTCTTCTGTGAATTTCATGTCGTATCTCCTGAAGGTTAGCGTTTGAAATTGGCAGGGGTGAACGGCAGCGATGTCACCGTCAGAGGCAGGCGTTTGCCCCTCAATTCCCCAAAGACGATCGTGCCTTGCGTGGCACTTGCAGCATCCAGATAGCCCATGGCGACAGGCCCACCGATAGTCGGGCCAAAGCCGCCCGATGTGATGTGCCCGATTGGCGTGGCGCTTTCGGTATCTGCAAAAAGAACGACACCTTCGCGCATAGGCGCGCGCCCTTCGGGCAGCAGACCCACGCGTTTGGTCGCCACGCCCGCTGACATCTCTTGCAGGATTATATCAGCGCCGGGGAACCCGCCCGCGCGTGCGCCACCTGTGCGGCGCACTTTCTGGATGGCCCAGTTCAGCATGGCTTGCGGTGGCGTTGTGTCGGTGTTGATGTCATGGCCGTAAAGGCACAAACCTGCCTCCAGCCGCAAACTGTCGCGCGCGCCAAGACCGATTGGTTCTACATCATCATGGGCAAGCAGTGCCTTGGCCAATGCCTCTGCCTGTGCTGTGGGCACTGAAATCTCGTATCCGTCCTCTCCGGTGTAGCCGGACCGCGAGACCCAGCATGCTGCACCGGCCAGTGACAGGTCGGCGACATCCATGAACCGCATCGTTGCGGCCTTTGGATCAAGCGATGCAAGAACCGTCTCAGCCATAGGCCCCTGTAGGGCCAACAAGGCGCGGTCGGTGACTTCACTAACCGTGACGCCTGTCAGGTTTTGCGTCATATGGGC
>JAFMHE010000125.1 GCA_017854675.1 Paracoccaceae bacterium
GCGTATCGCGTTCCTCAAGCTGGTCGCGGGTCAGGCCGGCACCGCGCAAGAACCCGTCGATGGCCTTTTCTGGCGCGTCAGCTTTGGGGCCTTTGCGTTCTTCGGTCAACGCGGGGCTGGCGTCCAGCATGCCCTCAAGCGTCAGCGTCAGACGGCGCGGGGTAGAAAACGCAGCGGCAGAGGCATAGGTCAAACCCGCCTCGACCAGACCGTTCGTGACCAGCTTTTGCAGGTCCGCCGCCGCACGGGTTTGCATACGGGCGGGGATTTCCTCGGAGAAGAGTTCGATCAGCAGGTCAGGCACGGGTGTGGTCCTTTGGTTGTCTCGTCAGGGGCGCGCGGGCGTCAGGTATCCGTTTTCAGGCAATCAGTTTTCTGGCAAATTCAGTTTTCGGGCAAGCGGGGGCATTCTTCGCCCACAATGGTGCCGTCATAGGCTTTGTCACCGCAATCGTTCAACTCGTGCCAGACATAGCCGCGTCCATCCTCGGTCACAGCAACGATCCGGTCCACACCAAAGCGAACGTTTTTCGCGCCCATAAAGGTCAGCGCAGTGCCTGCCTCAAGCTCTGCCCCGATGGCGGCGGCGTCAAAACAATCGAACCATTTGGGGGCATTACGCGGGTCGTTGTCCGGGGCCAGAATGTAGTTTTCTGTCAGGAACGCGAGGCTGAGTTCGGTGGTAAAACACGCCCGGTAGCGGATCGGAGAGCTTTCGGCGTCGATGGCTTGGAAATTGTCGAAAGCGATCGTTTCGGGTTGCCCTGTCTGCAAAGACACGATGGCCACGTCTTCGACAGTGACTTCCTCATAGAAGCCGTAAATTTGCAGGTAATACAGCCCAACGCCCGCAATCAACGCTGAGAGCATGATGATAATTCCCATGATGCGGCCGGTCATGCTTGTGCTCCTTTAATAAGCGCATCGCTTGAGCCGACGTTGCTATTCAGTATTTGAAGCGAAAAGAATCGGGGGTCTTGCATTTCTTTTCGCTTTAAATACTGAAATTCAAAAGCCTGCACCAATCGGCGGCGCGCGTTATGAAGTGCTGTAAAAAACATCATGCCGCGTCCTCGACCCAGCCGCCTGCGCGGGTCTGCACAAATGCATCGGCGCACATTTTGGCGAGTGTGCGCACGCGCCCGATGTAGGCTTGGCGTTCAGTCACAGAGATCACACCGCGTGCATCCAGCAGGTTGAACATGTGGCTCGCTTTGATGCACTGGTCATAGGCGGGGTGCGCCATGATGATGCGTTTGCCGGTTTTGGGGTCATCAAAGGGTTGCTCGAGTATGTGTTTGCAATGCGCTTCGGCCTCTTCGAACTGGCGCAGCAGGACGTCGGTATTGGCGGTGTCAAAGTTCCAGCGCGCGTATTCTTCTTCGGTCTGTTTGAACACGTCCGCATAAGTCAGCGGGATCAGCGCATCGGGGTCGTTGAAGGGCATGTCCATCACATGGTCCACCCCGAGGACGTACATCGCAAGGCGCTCTAACCCGTAGGTCAGCTCACCCGAAACCGGGTGACAATCGTGACCACCGACCTGCTGGAAATAGGTGAACTGGCTGACTTCCATACCGTCACACCAGACTTCCCAGCCAAGGCCCCACGCGCCCAAGGTCGGGCTTTCCCAATCATCCTCGACAAAGCGGATGTCATGCAGGTCCTTGTTGATGCCGATGGCCTCAAGCGAGCCGAGGTAGAGTTCCTGTAGGTTCGGGGGGCTGGGTTTGATCAACACCTGATATTGGTAGTAATGCTGCAACCGGTTCGGGTTTTCGCCATAGCGCCCGTCCGTAGGACGCCGCGAGGGTTGCACGTATGCTGCGGCCCAAGGTTGCGTGCCCAGCGAGCGCAGTGTGGTTGCAGGATGGAACGTCCCCGCCCCGACTTCCATGTCGTAGGGTTGCAGGATCGCACAGCCTTTTTCCGCCCAATAGGTCTGAAGTGCCAGAATAATGGCCTGGAAAGAGCGGGGTGTGGGGGACGTATCAGACATGGTGCATCCTTAGGCTAAGCGTGGCCCTACCTACGAAAGCCGCACCGCAGCGTCAATCCACGCGATTGTGACTGTTGCGCCTGCTTTTGCGTGGCATTTCAGGATGTTTCCTGCTTATTTGTCGGCAATCTTGATTCAGGAACGTTTGTGTACAGATGACGCGTAATATTATTGGCCTTTGGGCCGCTCTTTTTGCTATTTTTTTCGCCGTT
This sequence comes from Paracoccaceae bacterium, assembly GCA_017854675.1. Lineage (GTDB taxonomy): Bacteria > Pseudomonadota > Alphaproteobacteria > Rhodobacterales > Rhodobacteraceae > Sulfitobacter. Next base: position 2,212 of record JAFMHE010000125.1, read on the forward strand.
TCGCTTCCTGCGTCGGCACAGCAGTCCGATGATGATATCGTATGGATCCAGATCGAGGCACAGCCGAACCTGAACCTCGCCACCCGCAGTGCCCGCGAATATGCGGCCGAGCTTGAGGACGTGAACGGATTTTCGTTGGGTGCCGGTTGGTATGGCATTGCGCTTGGCCCCTATCGGCGGGCCGACGCGGAGATTGTCTTGCGGACCTATCGCCGTGACCGGGTGATCCCGCGTGACAGTTATCTGGAGCTATCTGACCGGTTTCGCCAGCAGTTTTGGCCGGTCGGTGCAAACGTGTTGAACCTGGGCGTTGTCGATGCACCGGTGACGACGCAACTTCCTGCCCAAGGCGTTGAGGAGACGACAGAAGTCGTTGTCGCGCCCGAGCCAGCGGATGAAACCGTTCAAGAAGCGCGCCGGAGTGAACAGCTGTTGGACGCACAAGAACGACGTGATTTGCAGATCGCGCTGAAATGGGCCGGTTTCTATACCGCTGCCATCGACGGCGCTTTTGGTCAGGGCACCCGTCGTTCGATGGGAGCGTGGCAAGAGGCGAATGCCTTTGAGGCGACCGGTGTTTTGACAACCCTGCAGCGCGCCGCACTCTTCAGGCAATATAATGCCGTTCTGGATGATCTGGACCTTCGGATGGTGCGCAATGACACCGCCGGTATCGAGATGATGATGCCCACAGCAGAAGTGGCATTCGACAGATTTGAGCCACCCTTTGTGCAGTACAACAGCACTGGCGCGACAGGTGCGCGGGTTTTGATGATCTCACAAGCAGGCGATCAGGATACGTTGTTCGGGCTGTACGAGATCATGCAAACGCTTGAAATTGTGCCGCTGGACGGCCCGCGCGAACGCTTGAACAGTTCCTTTTCGTTGGTCGGGCAGAACGCCCGCATTGTCAGCGAAACCCAAGTGTCGCTGCAAAATGGCGAAATCAAAGGCTTCACATTGATCTGGCCCGCGGGCGATGAAGAGCGCCGGACCCGGCTCTTGGCCGAGATGGAAAAGTCCTTTGCGCGGCTGCCCGGTGTTCTGGACCCTGCTGCAGGCGTTGAAGAGGAACAGGCCATTGATCTGGTTGCAGGTCTGCAAATCCGGCAGCCGAAAATCTCGCGCTCCGGCTTTTTCGTGGATGCCTCCGGGTCGGTCGTGACGGCATCCGAGGCGGTGCAATCCTGTGGCCGCCTGACGATTGAAGGCGATACCGATGCGGATGTGGTGGCCGATGATGCGGTCAAGGGGCTGGCTTTGCTAAAGCCCAAGCGCCCGCTTGCGCCTCTGGCCGTGGCATCCTTTGCCCCCACAGACCCGCGTTTGCAGTCCGAAGTGTCGGTCGCGGGCTATTCGTATGAAGGCGTTCTGAGTGCCGCAACCTTGACCTTTGGTACATTGGCAGACGTGCGCGGCTTGCAGGGCGAGGTCGAGTTGAGCCGCCTTGCGTTGAAGGCGCAGGCCGGTGATGCGGGTGGTCCTGTGTTTGATGCCAGCGGTGCGGTGATGGGCATGTTGTTGCCAAGACCGCAGGGAGGGCAGGAGTTGCCGCTCGATGTGAGTTTTGCGCTCGATGCCGCCGAGATCACCAAAATGGCAAGCGCTGCGGGGCTGCGCACGGCGTCCTCGAATGCAATCGGGTCCGCCGCGCCGCGTGATCTGCGCTTGGCCGCGCAAGGGATGACGGTTCTGGTAAGCTGCTGGGAGTAATCCTTAGGCGGTGACCGCTGGTGTGAGGTAGATCAGCGTCGGGCCGTCCGCGTCAAAGGCATCCAGAACTGCAGCCTGCATTTCCGCGAGGGTCGCGGGCGCCACAGCATGCGCGCCAAAAGCTTCGGCCAGTTTCACGAAATCGGGGTTGTGTGCGATCACCGCATTCGGTGCAATCTGGGCGCGTACCATGCTGTCCTCGATCTCTTTTAACTTGCCATTATCCCACAGAATGATCGGCAGGCTCAGGCCCAGTTCGACCGCGACGCCCAGTTCCTGCATCGTGTAATGGAACCCGTAGTCACCGATGATCGCCAGCGTCGGTTTGCCGCGCCTTGCCACCGCACCGCCAATCGCGGCAGGTGTCGCATAGCCCAGCGTGCCAAAGCCGTAAGGGTGATGCCAATGGCCGGGGCGGTCCATGTCCCAGATTTCTTTGGCGACATAGGCGAATTGGGTCATGTCCGAGTAGATCATCGTATCCGCAGGCAGCACGTCGCGCAGGGCATCACAAATCGGAACGATGCCGGGGCGTTCGGCATCTGTTTCAGCGTGCCAGCGGGCGCGCGCGGCTTTGACCTCTTTGCCGGTCCACTTGGTCGGTGTCGGGGTCACATCACTGCGCAAAATATCGTCCATAAAGGCGAGGGCATCGCTCAAGATCGCCTCATCGGCAATCTGTCCATCGCGCAGGCTTTCTGGGTCAATATCGACACGGTAAAACGGACAGGTCTGGCCCAGCTTGGCACGCCAGATGTCGACTTCGGCCAGTTCCGTGCCGATTGCCACAACGATGTCCGCCTGCGCAAAGATGTCCGCGCTGGTTTCACGGGCGAGCGCAGAGCCAAAGAGCAGCGGGTAATCCGGTGCGACAACACCGCGACCGGCATAGGTGGTAAAGGCGGCAGCGCCGAAACGCTCAAGCAGCTTGGTGGCGATCTGTGCAGGGGCGTCCTTGGCAGCACCGCCACCAAAGACGAACAGCGGCCGTTCAGCCCCTGCAAGCGCAAAGGCAAGCGCGCCTGTCTGCGCTGGCTCAGCCGAGATCAGGGCGCGGTTGTGATCGCCCGGGCGCGCAGGCGGGGCAAGCCCCTGCAACAGCGCGATCGGCACCTGAATATGCTTGGTGCGCGGGCGGCCCATCTTGAACTCTGCCAAGGCCCGGTCAATCAATGTATAGGCGGCATCAGCGCTGCGCGCCTCTTCGGACCAGTCACAAACGGTTCCGGCGGCGGCGCGCTGATCTTTCATTTGGTGCAATTGACCGCGCCGTGCCGCGACTTCGTCCAGACAACTGGACAGGACCAGCATGGGCACAGAATCGGAATACGCCTGCCCCATCGGGGTCATGATGTTGCACAACCCCGGTCCGGTGATCACATAGGCCACACCCGGTTTGCCGGTTGCGCGGGCATAGCCGTCTGCCATGAACCCTGCCCCCTGTTCGTGGCGCGCCAACACATGGGTGATGCCCGCCTCTTCAATGCCACGGTACATTTCCTGATTGTGAACGCCGGGAATGCCAAAGATCACATCCACCCCGCGATCTTTGAGCATATGCGAAATTTGCGCGCCCAAGGGACGTGTGTTTTGATCAGCCATCAGGCCCTCCAGAATTTTACAGTGAGTATGACGTAGACCACCATCAGCTCCAGTCGGCCCAACAGCATTGCAACCGTCAAAATCCACTTGGCCGTATCATTAAGCGACGAAAAGTTACCCGCAGGGCCAATGGTCGGTCCCAGACCCGGACCGACATTGGCCAAGGCCGCACCAGCGCCAGACACAGACGTGATAAAATCCAAGCCTGTCATGCTAAGCGCCACGGCGACAAGGCCCAAGGTCACGATGAAGAACATAAAGAACGACATGACCGAATTCAGCACGTCCTCGCTGACCGGGCGGCCATCGTAGCGCGGTGTGAATATGCCATGCGGCGAGCGGATGCGCTGAAGCTGCGCGCGGATCGACGCAAACAACAACTGATAGCGGAATATCTTGATCGAGCAGGCGGTTGAGCCCGCACAGCCACCGATCAAGCCAATGAAAAAGAACAGCGCAACGGCAAACGACCCCCACAGCATATAGTCCACAGAGGCATAGCCGGTGCCCGAAATGATCGACGTTACGTTAAACAGCGCCTCGCGGAATGACTGTTCAAGCGAATGCGGAAATACGCCCTGCAAAAGAACAACAATCACCAGGACCAAGACCGCGATGGTCAACAAGAAGCCCCGTATCTGGGGGTCTTTGTGCAGGGCGGTTACATTACCATTGATCAGTTGCACAAAGCGCACGAATGGCAAGGCTGAAAGGATCATGAACACCGACGCAACATATTCTGGCGCGCCGGTGAACGCACCGAAAGACCGATCATAATTGGCGAATCCGCCTGTAGAAATTGTTGTCAGCGCATGCACGGTCGCGTCGAATGTGCTTAGCCCGACAGCGAGATACGCCAGAACACAAGCACCGGTAAGCCATAGATAAATAACGGAGATTTGCGTCGCGATCTGGCCTGCGCGTGGCAGGATTTTGCCAAAGGTATCAAAGCCTTCGGATTTAAAGATCTGCATGCCGCCAACCTTGAGTTCCGGCAAAAACACCATGGCCACAACAATGATACCGATCCCGCCCAGCCATTGTAGGATGCCCCGCCAAAGCAGCAGGCCTTTGGGCAGCGTATCAAGCCCTGCCAACACAGTGGAGCCGGTGGTGGTCAGCCCCGACATTGCCTCGAATACGGCATCTGTGATGCTGGAGTCTGTTGCCCCGATGATGAACGGAATCGCCCCGAAGATCGGCAAAGTCAGCCAGACGCCGGTCGTCAGCAAAAAAGTCTGTTGAATGCTGAGCCCTTCACGGACCCCGTTGGAACAGGCCAGCGCAATCATGCTGCCCGAGAACGTTGTGATCAGCCCAGCCTCCATAAAGACCGGCCAGTGCCCGCGCCCTTCGGCCAGATCCACCAGCATGGGCAGGACCATTGCGATGCCCAGAACGGCCACAAGCAGGCCAACGACGTATCCAACTGGGCGAAGATCAATCATGGCAAAGCGTTGGCGCGCGGTCTCGGTGGTGTCAAGCGGTCAACGGGCGAACCCCTGCTTTCTAAATCAAAACGGCCCGGCGTTCCCTTTTGACAAAGGGACAAACCGGGCCGTTGTACAGCGTGTATCTGATTGCAAAATCAGACGTAATAGAGGTCTTTGAACACCGCGTGCACGATGTCGTCACGGCGCAGGTTCATCGCCGCAAGTTCTGCGTCAGATTTTGCCTGCAAACGCTGGACCTGCTGAAAACGCTGCTCTGCCGAAGCGGCGAGCGTCATCGAAGATCCAAGCTGTGCAAAGAATATGCCGATGGCCTGAAAGAAATTGCGTGTTGCCGTGATTTCGCGGCTCAATACTGCGGAGGGGTGTGAGAAATCCTGATAGGACATATCGAATACCTTTTTGGTTGGTTGGTGTCTCTCCCGTGCTCAGTAGATAGGCCTGTCCAAGGGTGGGGAGTACCACCAAAGTTGCATAGCCGGTTCCCGGCAGCCGCAAGTTGACCCCCCAATGCAAAAAAGCGCCCCCTGAGATAGGAGGCGCTTTTTCAAGACAGCTTATGTAGGAAGGCGTTAGCCTACATGAAAGAGCGTATTGAACAGCTTTGGATCAATGCTTTTCATCTCGAATGTTGGCCCTTCGGTCAGAACAGAGATGGCGTCGTGGCTGTGCAAGCTTTCTTGGTGGCTGGCCATGATACGGAAATCGCCGATGTGTGCGGTCTGCTGCAACTGTTCGCAAAACAGACGGGCGGCATCCTCGACAAAGATCGGATTGGCGGCGTTCAGTTCCGCAAACGCCTGCTCGTCCTCGCGTTTGACCATGACTTGGGTTTCTGTCGGCACCGCACGGCGGCAGGTGTCGATCAGATCCTCGAACCACAGACGTGCATTACCTTCGATCACCGCAGATATCCGCGCGACGGAGCGTTGGGAATGCGGCGTTGCCAGTTGCCCGCGTGTGGCGCGCGCATGTTCTGACAATTCCAGCGAACAGGGACAGGTGCTGGAATAGACGTAATCAAGGTGGATGATTTTCTGGCGCACGCCGTCTTTTTCCACCAGCTCAAGCGCGATGTCATAATACTGATAGCCCGACAGGCCGGACCGCAGGCTTTCGATCTTCATCGGGAATGAAAAGCGCATGGCAATCCGCGCATCCAGGCTTTCCAGATCAGCGATATAATCATCAAGGGCAGCTTCGATGACTTCAAAGCTGAACGTCGCCTCGGCATGCTTGTAAAAGCTGCGCATGATGCGCGACATGTTGATGCCTTTTTTGTCCGCCTCAAGGCTGACAGAGCCCGTGATCGACGTCTCAAGCGTCAAATCGCCGTTATCACGGGTGTGAAACCGGATTGGGAGGCGAAAGTTGGAAATGCCAACGTGCTGGATCTGCTGCTTGGCGCCCCGGATCAGGCTGGAGGGGCCGTTTTGCAAATCAGGCAAGGTGGCCTTGTAATTATCACCGATGGCAAAATCTTCGGGATATTCGCGGTTGAATGAAGGATATTCCGGTGTGTCATTCAACAAGCGGGCGACGGACGGGTCCAGCGCCGCGATCTCTGTGTCTGATGCCCCTAGGGCCCATGCCTTAAGCGTGGCGAGGGCCGCTTCGGCCTCCGCGCGCTCGGGCGCTTTTTCTATTGGCGTAATTGCATTCATGGGCAGGGCCCCCCTTTTTGCTCCGTGAGACATAACTAGGGTGCCTTTCAACAATTACCAATTTTGTTGAGGTATATCTGTTTTGCCGCAGAAAAACGCTCAAAAGCGCCACTTTATCGCGCAAGTGCCTGCATGAAGTCATTTTCCAGATCACCAGCATCCTCAAGCCCGATAGAAATGCGTACCAATCCCGGCGTGATGCCCAGCGCGTCCTTTTGATCCTGCGGCAGGCGTTGGTGCGTGGTAAAGGCGGGCGGTGTCAGGATGGTTTTGGAATCGCCCAGATTGTTGGAGATGATCGCAATCTGACAGGCATTCAGGAACGCATAGGCACCCGCTTTGCCGCCCTTGACCTCTATCGCCAGCATGGTGCCGCCCTGCCCCATCTGGCGCGTGACCAGATCGTGCTGCGGATGGCTGGGCAGACCAGGATATATGACGCGGCTCAGTTTCGGGTGCCCTTCCAACGCTTGCGCGAGCTTAAGCGCGGTTCTGGTCTGTTCGGCCACGCGCAGACGCATGGTTTCCAGACCCTTTAGCATGATCCACGCGGTAAACGGGCTCATCGAGCCGCCTGTGTGCTTCATGTAAGGTTCAACCGTTTTCCGGATCATTTCGGTTGTGCCAAGGATCACACCACCCAGCGCGCGACCCTGTCCGTCGATGTGTTTTGTGGTGGAATAGATCACAATATCAACGCCCTGCGCGACGGCACTACTGTAGACCGGCGTGGCAAAGACATTGTCACACACGACGATGGCACTATTTTCATGCGCCAGTTTGGAAACCGCTTCGATGTCGACCATTTCAAGCGTGGGGTTAGACATGGATTCGAAAAAAACCGCGCGGGTGTTGGGCCGGATCGCGGCCTTCCAGGCGTCCAGATCGGCACCATCAACAAAGGTCACTTCGACCCCGAAACGCGGCAGCAGTTCTTCCGCGATATATAGGCATGAACCAAAAAGCGCGCGCGCCGATACCAGATGATCGCCCGCTTTGAGGATCGACATCAGCGCACCATTGACCGCCGCCATGCCAGAGGCCGTGGCAAAGGCGTCTTCGGTCCCTTCCAGTGCTGCAATCCGTTCCTCGAACATCGCGACGGTGGGGTTGCCATAGCGCGCATAGATGAACTCATCCGGGCCTTTGGCCTCAAACCGGGCCTCGGCCTGTTCGGCGGTGTCATAGACAAAGCCTTGCGTCAAAAAGATCGCCTCGGAGACCTCGCCATATTGGCTGCGTTTCGTGCCTGCATGCACCGCGCGGGTGCTTTTGTGCCAATCGTCGCTCATCGTTTCTATCCTTCCGGCCCGTATCAATCGGGCAATAAAAAACCCCAGACGCGGTCAAGCGAAAGGGGGCTTTCATCCTGACCTTTTAGCG
>JAFMHE010000126.1 GCA_017854675.1 Paracoccaceae bacterium
CGCTCATGTAGACTGAGTGCAGTTCTTGTGCTTGCTCGTCTGTCAAACCTGTGAATGACAGGTCATTTTTATCAGCCATGTTTTTCTCCTTAGAAAAAAGTGCCGACGCCGCGTCTCCCCCGCGGCGGGGTTACAACAAGGGTTCATCCCTTGCTCTAATCCACCACCCCGGGGGGGAGTGATGAACCTCTTTATCGGGGAGGCTCCCGAAATTTCTGTCGCCTTGCGCGTCGGGCTAGGACGCGGGCGAATTCCTGCGCGCCTCAGGCGGCGCGCTGCGGCTCACGCAGAAAAGATGCGCGGCGTAATGATCCGGGCCTGGCTCCATGCCGCCTTGATCGGGCCGCGCTCGGGCAGCTCCATCCGGCGGGCAACGGTCAGCACCCATGTCAGGATCGTCAGCGGCAAAGTCGCCGCAAAGATCACTGCGAAATACACGTAATATTCCCGCATCGGCGCGTGACTTTTGCGCGGCGCCTGCTGCTGGCTTACGTGTGTGTCTGTTGTCATATCAGTCATGATATTGCTCCTCCCGAAGCTGGATTCAGGGCTTGGACTGTTTCCAGAACGACCCTTTCTGCCCCTGCATCAAGCGCGCTCTTTTCGGCGGCATCACGCAGAGTCTTGGCGGCGGAAATCCGGGTAAGGATCGGGTGGCTTGCCACGATCTCGTCCAGTTTCGCCTGTGCGTCGGCATCCCAAGGGAAGTCCCGACGAAGCGGTGTTGGGGTGGCAGGTGTCGCGTCCATTTCGCTGCCCAAAGGCAGGATATGAAACAGCGCATCAAAGAGACCATTGCAGACCTCTTGCACGATATACGTCGCACCCGCGTATCCCATAAACGGTGTTCCGGTGGCGCGTCGGATGGCGGCACCGGGGAAACTGGCGGGGATGAAAGTAGGTGCCGGGCCAAAGCCCGATTTCATCTCGGCCAGATACATTTTTTCGTTGATCGACCCCATCAGGATCAGTGGCCGCTTGCCATGGACCATGGCGCGCACCTGATCATTGTCAGTCTTTTTGCCCCGCGTCCGCGCAACGGCAAAAGCACACGGCAGACCCAGATCATTCTCAAGGAAATTCCGGACACCGCGCGCATAGGTTTCATTCGCAACAATCCCGAAAGACGCCGTTGCAAAAAAATCCTGCGTAACAGAGCGCCACAAATCCCAGACCGGTTTGATGGTCGAATGCTTTTCCTGCTCGATGAACGGCTCGGGGTCCAGCCCCAGCATCTCACCCAAAGCGCGCAGGAACTTTGTGGTCGATTCCACCCCGATGGGCGCTTGCAAATAAGGCTTGGCCAGCACCTCGCACAGGCCGCGACCAAACTCGCGGTACATACAGATGTTCACATCTGCATTCACCAGATTGCGCATTTCGCTCACGTGACTGCCCAGTGGCATGACCATGTTCACATCCGCGCCGATCCCTTCGACCAGACGTCGGATTTCATGCAAGTCGGACGGCATGTTGAACGTGCCATACATCGGCCCAAGGATATTGACGCGGGGGGCTGCGCCCTCTTCACGCTTCTTCTCGGGCGGCATGCGGCCTTTGGTCATCCCGAATTCGGTAAAGATCCAGGTCATCGCGCGGTCCGCAGATTCCCACTGGTCCTCGTCAATCGTGCGCGGCAGGAACCGCTGAATGTTGGTACCCATCGGCGTCACACCGCCGCCGATCATCTCGGCAATCGAGCCCGTCACAACAACCGCAGGCAGCGCCGGATCAAGCGTGCCCCAAGCCCGCTTCATCGCTTCTTCGGTGCCAGAACCCATTTCGTCTTCGCTCAAGCCTGTCACCACAATCGGCAATTCATGCGGCGGCAACGCATCGGTGTAATGCAACACGGATGTCACGGGCAGGTTTTCGCACCCGACAGGCCCGTCAATAACAACCTGCAATCCTTTGGTGGCACAGAAAGCATAAACAGCGCCCCAATATCCACCCGCGCGGTCGTGGTCCTGAATCAACATGAGGCACGTCCGATGGTGCGCATGAATGCACACCCTACGTGGGCGTCGCGTGTATGAACTAACACGACGGTCATATCATCTGCGCAGCTTTCGCCGCCCTCGCCTGTTTCTCAATCTTCTTCAAATTCTGCGCCCGGAACTGTGGCTGCACATTCGGCGACCCTTCCCAGACACCCGATGTATCGCCAGTGCCGACACCCTCGAAAAACGCTTTCATCTTGCCCATGCGGTCCTTGTTGCCGATGGCCGCATTCACGACCTCCGCCAAAGATCCCGCACCCGCCGGACCCATCAAGGGCCGCGCGGAAATCAGGTTGGTGAAATACAAAGACGGGATGCCCAGCTCTTTGCCCTTCTGAACCACCGGCGTCGTGCCAATGGCCAAATCAGGCCGGATCGCTTCCATCGCCGCACAATCATCTTCCAGCGACGCGCGGAACTTCACCTTGACGCCACGCGCCTCTAACCATGCACAATCATCCGCAGACCACGGCGATTTCGCACAAGCCGTCCCGACATAAGGCACATCCGCGCCGCTCTCGATCAACAAACGCGCGACCAGCAATTCGGAGCCTTCATAGCCCGACAACGTAATCGTCCCGTTGATCGGCGCACCGGCAAGCGCACCTTTGATCGCAGGCAAGAAGGCGTTTTGCGCCGCTGCAATCTGGTCTTTGTGAATATTGAACGCATCGCCAATATTGGCCAGCCACGCCGCCGTACCGTCCACACCAACCGGCGCAGACCCGACAACGGGACGCCCCGCAGCCTGAAACTCGCGCACGCTGGCGGTATAAAACGGATGGATTGCCGCCGCGACACCACAATCAAGCGCTGCGTACAATTCGCGCCATTCGCGGCACGGAACAACCGGACCCGCAGCCAGACCCATCGGGGCCAGCATCGCACCGATCATCATCGGATCAGCGGGGAACATCTCACCCAGCAGCGCAACTGTCGGACGGTCCGACTTGCCACTCTCTGGCATTGCAACCGGACCCGCTTCAATCTCGCGGCGCGCATAGTTCAGCATCGCACCGGCCAGAACGTCCTTGGCCTCGGCGTGCGTGGGAATACCAAAACCGGGCACATCAATGCCAACGATCCGAACGCCGTCAATCTCTTCGGGCAGCAACCGCAGCGGCACACCGGACGCCGTCGGCACACACAGGTTCGTCACCACAATCGCGTCCAGTTTGGCAGGATCGGCAATGTCATGCACCGCCTCGCGGATGTCCTCGAACAATTTGCCGGTCACGAGTGTTTCAGAATTAAACGGCACATAGCCAACCGACCGCCGCGCACCATAGAAATGCGACACAAACGTCAAACCGTAAACGCAACAAGCTGATCCCGACAGGATCGTCGCCACACGTTTCATCCGCAAACCAACCCGCAATGAGCCGAACGCAGGGCACATGGACTGCGGCTGATCGTGGGGACCGACCGGATAGTCCGCTGCGTATTTATCAAGAATTTCGGATTTACCCGCCGCACGGGCGGCATCCATCAATGTTCCCTTGGACGAACATGCGCCCTCAGGAACCTTGTCCAGCACCGGAGCCGGAGACGTGCGAACGTCCATGACCGGATCAGGCGCATGCGCCTCGTCGATCACCACGGATCCCGCGTCGTCATAGGCGACATTATATCCGGTACGATCAGACATTGTCGTACACCACCTCAAGGCTGACTTTCGGTTTGTTGTACTTGCCGCGCATGTCGGCATCGGTTGCGGGTTCAAGCACGACATTGCCGCCGGTTTCGGAGGCATCAAACAGACCCAGCAGACCATCCTGGTCCAACGGATTTGGACGGACCGGCGGGGCCACATCCACTTCCATCCCCAGATCGGCAAAGAGCTGACCCCACTGGGATTTCATCGTGCCAACAATCTGGTAGTTCGCAGATTTCTTGCGCAGATCATCGTCCTGCGGGATCGCGGCCAGCACCGGAATATTGACCGCCTTGGCAAAGGCCGCGGCCTCGCCCGACCCGTCATCCTTGTTGATCACCAGACCGGCAACACCAACATTGCCGCCCAGCTTGCGGAAATACTCAACAGCGGAACACACGTTGTTCGCCACATAAAGCGACTGCAAATCATTGGAGGCGACCAAGATCACCTTTTGCGCCATATCCCGTGCAATCGGCAGGCCAAAACCGCCACAAACCACGTCACCTAGGAAGTCGAGCAGAACATAATCAAAGTCCCAATCGTGGAACCCCAGCTTTTCCAGCAGCTCAAACCCGTGAATGATCCCGCGCCCACCGCAACCGCGACCAACCTCTGGTCCGCCCAGTTCCATCGCAAACACACCGCCGCGCTTGAAACACACATCACCGATCTGCACTTCTTCGCCAGCAAGCTTTTTCTTGGAAGATGTCTCGATGATCGTCGGGCAGGCCTTGCCGCCAAACAGCAGCGATGTTGTGTCAGATTTCGGATCACACCCAATCAACAAAACGCGTTTGCCCTGCTCGGCCATCATGTGGCTGAGGTTGGCCAGCGTAAAGGATTTGCCGATGCCGCCCTTGCCATAGATCGCGATGATCTGGGTTTTGGACTTCGGCTCTTCCGTAATGATATCCGCGAAATCTTCGTTCGCTTCGTCACGCAGGCGCTGATCGAAATCCTTGATGGTGCCGCCGTCTTTGAGGTTGGGGATATCAAGTGTCATGCGTGACCTTTCCATTCGAGAATCATTTTCAGGCAATCGGGGTCAGAGAACGCTGTCTCGTAAGCGCCGGTTGCGTCTGCCGCGTTGGCGCGGTGTGTAATAAGGTTGCCCAATGACAGCGCACCACATTCGACCAGTGCGCGCGTGGCGGCCAGATCGTCGCGCTGCCATTCGGCGGCAACGCGGAACCGTGCTTCTTTCATAAAGGCAGGCGGGAATGCGAAATTGATCGGCTCGGAATAGAAACCCGCCAGCACAATCTCGCCACCCTTGACGATGCGACCGATCAGATCGCCGATGACTTTGACGCTGCCAGAGGCGTCATAAACAGATGTATAATCGCGGCGCGTGTCTGCATCGGGGTGCATGACTTCGTAGCCTTCACCACCCGTGGCACGCGCAGGATCAATCTCCCAAACCATTGGCGCAGGCGCACCAGCGGCAATGGTCAAACGCGCCAGCAACCGACCCAGAACACCATGCCCGACGATCAGATCAGGCACCGCTTTGCCCGGTCCCGCCATCGCATGACGCGCCGTTGCGGCAAGCGCCAGCAGCGCACCTTCGGCACCAAGCGCCGGATCAATGCGCGTCAGCCGGTCCGCGTCAGACACCAGCATGCTGGCAGCACCCCCGAACAATCCAAACGCGCCTTCAAAACAATTCGCACCCGGCACAAACACCCGGTCGCCCGGTTTGTAGCCTGTGCCGCGTGCAGCCTCGACGACTTCGCCAGCGGCCTCGTATCCGGGAACCAAAGGATATCCCATGCCCGGAAAGGGCGGCATTTCACCGGTCCACAACAGTTTCTCTGTCCCCGTGGAAATCCCCGAATGCGTCACCCGCACCACAACATCATTCGCACCCGGCGCATTCAGGCTAAGCGCATCAAGGCCCAGCTGGCGAGGTCCGTTTAATATGACTGCGGTGGCTTGCAACGGGTTCTCCTTCGGAGATCAATTTCGCGTTTGAGGGGGTCGAAAGAGACTCACCAAAACGCTGGGTATAATGTGTAACGTAAATCTGACACTTTAAACTGTCAACTTAAATGGACAACTATCTGCCACCTTTTGTCGCAACCACACAACGGGTCACAAACGGTCTGCGCGCCGTCGGCATCGTCACCTTTGAGAACCCCGCCGCCTTGCACATCTGCGCAATCTCATCAGCCGACCGCGCCTTTCCCGTACCCATCGCAAGGGTATAAAGGGCGAAATACGCATCCCCCGGCCGGTCCGGTCGCGCACCACCGCTCATCGGCTCTGACACGATCAACCGCCCGCCTTCGGGCAGTGCGGCAAAGCATTTGGCCAGCAACCGTTCGACGGTCTTGTCGGCATGATCATACAGAACCCGCACCAGCGAAATCGCATCTGCACCATCGGGCAACGGATCACTGCGGAACGATCCCGACCGAATCGTTGTGCGCGCTGACATCCCGGCTTGGGCGAACCGCGCCTCTGCATGCGGGGCGACGGCAGGCAAATCAAACAGTGTCAGATCAAGACCGGGGTAAACCGCGCCGACCTCCTGCAGAAACGCACCTGTGCCACCGCCAACATCCATCAGATGTTTGACACCCTTCAGGCTGACCGCCTGCAATGTATCATCGGCAACCAACAACTGGCTTTGCGCCATCAGATCAGAATAGGTTTCCGCGACCTGCGGCTCTACTTCGCCGCCAAACACATAGGGCCAGAACCCCGCCAACTCAGGCGTCGTCTCTCCGCGAAAGAACGCAACCGGATCGGCCAGATCGCGATACAGTACATCATGGTGACGGATCATTTGCTGCAACCCCGGCACACCGGCCAGCGCCGCACCACGCCGCGTCAATCCGTACCGGTCCCCGCGCTTGCGCTTGACCAGACCCAGCGCGACGGCGGCTTGCATCAGCACAACCATGCGCGGCTCGGGCACACCGCTGGCGGCAGCAAGCGCGCGCAGTGCCATCGGCCCCGCCAGTAACTTGGTCGGAATATCAAGCTCAACCAGCGCCATTAAAACCTGCGAATGACAAAACCCTGCCAGCAGATCGAACAACGCCTCACCCTCGCGGCGCACCAGACGGCGCGTCAGGGGAAATCTGGCAGCCCATTTTTGAAATTTACGGCCGGCAATCAATTGCGCCAGCGACGGCAACCGCCTGCGCGGCATCCTGGATGCAGGGGCAGACATGTCCGCCATCAGATGCTTGCTTTCACGCAGCGCATCCTATTCGCCCGGCGTCATATGTTGACCGGCACGCCATTTGATCGGCGTCAGCACTTCGGCCTGCGCCGTGACCAGCTTGGCCAACATTGCCTCACCGGGGCATTTCGGAATGGACGCAATCGCGCCTGACAGAATCTCGCGCATATGCGCAATCGCACCCTTCACGCCCAATTCTGTCACCGCATTGGGCCGCCCGTGCAGATCATCCTGACCCACCGGCTTGCCCAGCGTCTCTTCATCATACAGCGCATCGCGCAAATCATCGGCAACCTGAAACGCCTCGCCAATACGCGCGCCCAACTCTTCCCACGGCTCGGCCTCTTCGCCGGCAGCAACCGCACCCATCTGCGTGGCGGCAATAAACAACGCACCCGTCTTGGCACGGTGGTAAGCGGACAGGTCA
The DNA here is from genome assembly GCA_017854675.1 of Paracoccaceae bacterium. GTDB lineage: Bacteria > Pseudomonadota > Alphaproteobacteria > Rhodobacterales > Rhodobacteraceae > Sulfitobacter. The sequence goes on from JAFMHE010000126.1 coordinate 7,278, forward strand.
ATCTCGCTTTCGCTCTCCCACCCTTGGCCCGCGCAGATGCCATTCGGCATGCCTGACCGTTTCGCCAAAATCATCATCAACTGACAGGCGCGTGCGGGATCATGTACAGACGCCCGCGCAATGATCTCGAACGCCATGATGATCAGGCTGTCACCGGTCAGCACCGCCAACGGCTCACCATAAGCCTTGTGCACCGCAGGTTTGCCACGCCGCGTATCCGCATCATCAAAACAGGGCAGATCATCATGCACCAATGACGCGCAATGCATCAGCTCAAGCGCCGCCGCCGCCGCATCCGCCAACGCGGGCTGGCTGTCACCACAAGCCGTTGCCACCGACATCAGAATCGACGGACGAATGCGCGCACCCCCCGGTGTCACGGTATAATGCAAGGCCGAGGCCAACTTGGTCGGCGACGGCGCCGCTTGTCCTAAACGGATCGCATCCGTGATGGCCGTATCAATGCGCGCTGCAAAATCCATGCGGAATCTCCGTGTTTGGTTGCCTCTACTCTATTGATACGAATCCAACTGTCAACTAAACTAGACAGATGAAATCTGCATCTGTCCAAAATTAATGACACCGCCGACGCCCCATGTCGCTATCATCGGCGCAGGCATCGGTGGCCTGTCCGCCGCACTGCGCCTTGCCCACAGCGGCGCCCGCGTCAGCGTCTTTGAACGCCATTCAGGTCCGGGCGGCAAAATGCGCACGGTCCCATCCGTCGCGGGCCCGGTCGACGCGGGCCCAACCGTCCTGACAATGAAACCGGTGTTTGACGCGCTCTTTGCCGACACGGGCAGCGCGCTGGAAAACCACGTGACGCTGCACCGCCAAGACATCCTTGCCCGCCACTTCTGGCCCGACGGCACAACGCTGGATTTGATGGCCGACATGGCCCACAGCACCGACAACATCGCGCGCACCTTTGGCCCCAAGGCCGCCGCTGAATTCACCGCATTCGCCACCCGCGCCGCCGCTCTCTTTGACGCGTTTGAAGTGCCGATGATGCACACCGCCGCCCCTTCGCAACTGTCCCTGACGGCCCAAGTCCTCCGCGCGCCCGATCTGCTGCGCAAGATGGAACCGCACCGCACCCTTGCCCGCAGCCTTGCCCGCCAATTCTCTGAACCAAAACTGGCCCAACTCTTTGGCCGCTACGCGACTTACGTCGGCGGCCGCCCCGATGCCTCCCCTGCCCTGCTCAGCCTGATCTGGCAGGCAGAGGCGCGCGGCGTCTGGCACGTCGAGGGCGGCATGCATACGCTGGCCCGCGCCATCATGGAACGCGCACAGACCTTGGGCGCGACCTTCCATTTCAATGCCCATGTTCACGACATCGACATGACCGGTGGACGCCCCCGCGCCATCCTCACCGACGCGGGCGAAACGTCCGCTGATGCGGTCCTGTTCAACGGCGATCCCCGCGCCCTGCAACAAGGCCACCTTGGCAATGCCGCCGCTCGCGCGGTCCCCAAATCAGCCACCGAACCGCGCAGCCTGTCTGCCTACGTCCACAGCTTTGCCGCCCGCGCCCAAGGTGTCCCTCTCGCCGGACACAACGTATTTTTCTGCGCCGACCCCAAGACAGAGTTCGGCGCGCTGGCCAAAGGCCGCATGCCCCGCGACGCGACCCTCTATGTCTGCGCCCAAGACCGCTTTGGCGACAAAACACCTGACGGTCCCGAACGCTTTGAGATCATCATGAACGCCCCCGCATCCCCCGACGCGACCCCCCTATCCCCCGAGGAGATCACGACATGTCACGCATCGACACTGGCGCGCCTGCTGGCCTTCGGTCTGCACTTCACCCCGCGTCCCCCCGCCGCCAGCCTGACAATGCCACAGAACTTCGCAGCGATGTTTCCGGCATCAAGCGGCGCACTCTACGGGCGATCCCCACATGGGATGATGGCCGCGTTCAAGCGCCCGACGGTGCGCAGCCGGATACCGGGCCTCTATCTGGTGGGGGGCGGCGTGCATCCGGGGGCGGGCATCCCGATGGCGACACTTTGCGCAGCGCACGCGGCCGCGGCGATCACAGCGGACCTTTCTTTGACCTCGACGTCCCCGCAGGCGGCTACGCATGGTGGTACATCGACGGCGTCTCCGACGATGGCACCCGCGCCGTCTCCGTCATCGCCTTTATAGGCTCTGTTTTTTCACCTTGGTACGCATGGTCCGGTCGCGGCAATCCAGCGAACCACTGCTGCATCAACGTCGCCACCTACGGCCCCGGTGGCCGCTTTACGATGACCGACCGCGGCACATCTGCCCTACGCACGTCGCCTGACACCTTCACCGTCGGCCCGTCTTCGCTGCACTGGACCGGCACCGACCTCATCATCGACATAAACGAGGTGTCTTCCCTGCCCCTCATTTCCCGCGTGCGCGGCCAAATCACTGTGACCCCCTCGGCCATCACAAACGTCGAACTACCTCTTACCCGTGACGGTGCGCACATCTGGCGCCCCTTCGCGCCGGTCAGCCGCATCAACGTAGACCTTGAGGCCAAAGGCTGGCAATTCACCGGCCACGGCTATTTCGACAGCAATTTCGGCACACGGCCCTTAGAGACCGATTTCAGCTATTGGACTTGGGGCCGCTATCCGACAAAGGCCGGCACGACATGCTTTTATGACGCCACCCGCCGCGACGGCACCGCGCTTGAGGCCGCAGTCGCCTTCTCTGACACAGGCAAGGCACAAACCATCACCGCCCCCCCGCGCACAA
>JAFMHE010000127.1 GCA_017854675.1 Paracoccaceae bacterium
CGCCGATCCCCGGACCTGTCGGGATGGTAACGCGACCATTGTTGGTTTTGACCTGATCTTGGATGTTGAGCGGATCGGCCAGCAGGTCGTCGCGGAATTTGTTGTCGGTGGTGTCGAATTCCAGCATCGGCTCCCAAGGGTGCAAGCCACCGGGTAGGGGCGGCATCGCAGCAAGCAGTTGCAAGTTGGTGGCGACTGCAATGGCGCTGCCCCAGACGTGGTTAATCACGGGGGTGAAATGCGCGTGACAGAGGGCGAGCACGCGCAGGTATTCGGAGATACCGCCAAGGGCGCAAACTTCGGGCTGTGCAATGTCGAGCCCGCGATTCTCAAGGATGCTGCGCCAGCCCCAGCGGTTGAATTCAGCCTCACCGCCAGAGATGTTGACGCGCAGACCTGCGCGCAGTTCGCGGTAGCCGTCGAGGTCTTCGGGCGCGATGGGTTCTTCGAACCAATAGGCGTCCAACTCTTCCAAGGCGCGGCCCACATAAAAGGCGTCTGATGTGGTGTAACAATGGTTGGCATCGACCATGAATTTGAAGTCATCGCCCACGCCGCGCCGGACTGCTTCGCAGAGCCTAACATCGGGTTTAGGGCCGAAACCAACCTTCATTTTTGTAGCCGCGAACCCCATGCCTTTGATCGCCGCTGCTTCATCCTCGAAACGTGCGGCCAGATCATCAACAGGCTCGTCCCGCAGCATCATGCCGTAGCCATAACACGGCACATCGGTGCGGTGTGCGCCGCCGATCAGTTTGTGCAGGGGTAGGTTTGCGACCTTGCCCACAATGTCCCACAGCGCGATATCCACGCCGGAAAGGGACTGCATCGGCATACCCTTTTGTCCATGATCTCGCAGAAGGTTATAGACCTTGTGCCAAATCACGTCGCGGTCCATCGGGTCCATGCCCAGAACCAGCGGTTGGATCACTTTTTCAACGATGCCTTTATTGGCAAGCGCCACATTGCCGGGACCGAAACATTCGCCCCAACCGGTCACGCCCTCATCTGTCTGCACCTCGACCAGATGCGCGGAACGCTTGGCGTAGTATTGCTGCGAATAGCCCAGAACTTCGGGCATGTCGTATTGCAATACGTGGCTTATGATGCGGGTGATTTTCATGGGGGTCCGGGGGCCAGAGGTGGAAACGGCAAGGCCACCCGAGAACAGCCTTGCCGTGATAATTTCGTGAATTGAGAGGGGCGATGCCCTCTCACTCAAGATCCATTACTCCATGGAACCCATGTCTTTGAGGAATGAGATGTGGCTTGCCAGCAGCGCTTGGGCTTCTGGTGTTGTCGCAAACTCGGTCCAGCCTTTTTGTACAGCAGCGCGGTACTTGGCCAGATCCTCTGGGGACCATTCATACAGTGTCACACCCTTGGCACGCAGGTCTTTTGCGGTCTGGGCGTTCTGTACTTCGTTGATGGTGGCGTTGTGCAACGCGAGGCTGTCCATGGACACCTGCATGATGCGTTTGTGGTGCTCTGGCATGCCGTCCCAGACGTCCTTGCGGCACGCAAGGTGGTCGGCAGGCATGGAGTGGAAGCCCGGATAGTTGGTGTGCGTCGCGATGTCATAAAGACCCAAGCCCACGTTGTTGGTCAGGTTCGCGGCGTCTGCACCGTCGATGATACCTGTCTCAAGCGCGGTAAAGATTTCGTTGAAATCCATCACGATCGGGGACGCGCCCATGGCTGCGAATACTTTGGTCGCGAGGCCGGGGGGAGAGCGGAATTTCCAGTCCTTGAAGTCTTCTGCGTTGCGGATTGGTTTTGTCGAGGCCAGCGATTCAGGGCCGGGGATCCACCAACCGACGAATTCCATGTCGTAAGTGTTATAAAGTGCGTTCACCGCCGCGCGGCCATCACCGTGCAGGAGCCACGCCATCTGTTCGTAGGGGGTGCCGTAGCCGCCCATCAGGTCGCCGACAAACTGGAACGCCGGGTTTTTGCCGGTCTGGTACGCGCCGCCGGTCATGTCACAATCGAGGATACCGGTCGCTGCGGCATCAAATGTCTCGACCGACTTAACCACGGATGAGGAATAGAACATCTCAACAGCGATTTCGCCGTTGGACATGGTCTGAATGTCGTCGATGTATTTCGCGGCCATTTTGCCGGACAGCGTTTCAGGCGAGAAGTGCGTCTGAATGCGCAGGGTTGTGGTCGCGTGGCCGTCAGCCATTGCTGTGGTTGCCGCAAGCGCAGCAGTGACGGCCAGAGTGGCCGCTGTTTTCATCAGTTTCATGTTGTCCTCCCAGACGTTACGCGTTGCGGTTTCAGAGGTCTCAATGCCCCGGTTCGTTTACGCTGGCATCAGGTTAGGGCGGCGAATCGCGTATCACAAGAATAAAATGAAATTTACAGGAATTTCGAGATTTTGGTATATTTTCGAGATTTTGGTGCTTAGGTTATTGAATGTAACCAAGAGAACCTGATCCCTATGCAACATGAGACAGATATTTATGACAGCTTGCAAGTGCGGCTTATCTCTGCCGGATTTGAGCATGGTGCCAAGCTGCGCGCCGAGGTTCTGCGCGAGGAATTTGGCTGTTCCGCCAGCACAGTGCGCGAAGCGTTGTTTCGTCTATCGACAGTGGGATTGGTGGTTTTTCAGGAACAACGCGGGTTTCGGGTGCCGCGTCGGTCGCCGGAAAAACTGATTGAACTCACACACCTACGGGTCTTGTTGGAGGGGGAAGGCGCGGTGCTGTCGATCCGCAATGGCGGGATCGCCTGGGAGGCGAAAATGACCGCCGCGCACCACCAGCTGAGCCATATCGAAAAGCGGATACATGGCGCGGATGATCCTTCTGAATACGTGGGCATCTGGTTCAGGGCAGAGCGTGAATTTCACGAAACGCTGATCGCGGCCTGCGGGTCCGAGACGCTGAAAGAGATGCACGCGCGGATATATGCGCAGTTCCGGCAGCAGTTGATGGTGGCGGACAGGCGATTCGATTTCATATCGGAGAACATCCAGCACCATTCCGAGATACTGGCCGCAGCGGTGTCCGGAGACGAGGAACTGACGCGCCAAAAGGTGCATGACCATTTGGCGCGCCATCTGACGGGAAGGACGATAGAGCCTTAAGCGTTAAGGTCGTCTTCGATGTAGACGCGAATGATTTCATCAAAGCTGCTTTCGGCCTGAAACCCCAAAGCGATGGCCCGTTCGGGCGCGAAATCACGCGGCCAGCCATCTACGATCTTCATGATGACCTCATCGGGTTGGTGTTTGATCAGATCGACCGCCTTTTGCCCGGCGGCACTGCGCAGCGCCTCGATCTGTTCACCGACGGTGCAACTGATCCCCGGCAGGTTCAATGCGCGGCGCCCTTGCAATAGATCGGTGTCCAACATGGCGGCATGGGTCAGGAAAGTGGCGGCTGCGCGCGGGCTGGCATGCCAGTGGCGCACGGTGTCTGCAACGGGCAGGATCGCCTCAACCCCGTTCAAAGGTTCGCGAATGATACCTGAAAAGAACGAGGAGGCGGCAGCATTCGCCTTGCCCGGTCGCACGCAGATGGTGGGCAGACGCAAGGAAAGACCGTCGATAAATCCCTTGCGACTAAAATCGCTTAGCATCAATTCGCAGGCGGCCTTTTGCGCGCCATAGCTGGTTTGGGGGGCCGACAGAAATGTATCGTCGATTTTGTCGGGGTAGGGGCCGCCATAGACCGCGATGGACGAGGTGAACACAACGCGCGGGCGGTAGGTGCCGCTTGAGGCGTCATGTTCATCCTTGAGCGCGGTCAGCAAATGCCACATCGCCATCATGTTCACGTCCCAGCCAAGGTCGAATTCGGCCTCTGCCTGACCCGACACAATCGCCGCAAGGTGAAAGATCACGTCAGGGCGCGCGGCGATCAAGCCTTGGGCGGTGGCGGGGTTTGCGATGTTGCCGATGACCGATTTGGCCTGCACCCCGTCTGACGGAAACGCGCGGTCGAACAGGGTCAGATCGGCGTCTGGAAAGATGTTGGTGGTTGTAATGCGGTGTGCCAGCTTTTGACCGACCATGCCGCCGCCGCCAAGGATCAGGATTTTTGTCATGTCAGGTTGTTCCGCTTTTTCAGTTCCAGATAAAGGCCGGAATGATCCAGATCGGCCCCGTTCATGTCGTTGCAGAAATCAGCAAACCGGTCGCGGACTTGTTGCGTTGCGGGCAAGGACAACCCGACGCCGGCAGCTTCGGCCAATGTATTGTCGAGGTCTTTCAGCTGGAATTTCGAGAGACCACCGGGGGCGAAATTGCCGGTCGACATGCGTTCCCCGTGCTGTTGCAGGATGACGCTGTCGGCGAACCCGCCCTTGAGTGCGGCGCGCAGGGCCGCAGGATCAGCGCCGCCTTTTTCAGCGAGCAAAGTCGCCTCTGCCACTGCCGCAATCGTCACCGCTACGATCGTCTGGTTGGCCAGTTTGCACAGCATCCCGGACCCTGATGGCCCGACATGAACCGGACGGCCCATCGCCGTTAGCACCGGCTTCATCGCCTCGACGACTGCTGCATCACCGCCTGCCATAATGGCAAGGCTGCCCGCCTCTGCGCCCTTTGTGCCGCCGGATACGGGCGCGTCGATGTGGTCCACGCCAAGTTTTGCCAGTAGTGCCGATTGTTCGCGGGCGTGCTCTGGCTTGGCGCTCGACATATCGATCCAGACCATGCCTTTGTGCAACGCGGCTTGCACATCGGGGTCCGCCAGCAACGCGCCTGTGGCGAACCCGTCAGAGAGCATGGAGATCACGACTTCGGCGTTCTTGATTGCATCTGCCACGGTCGGGGCAGTTTTTGCGCCTTCCTTGATCAACGGTGCCGCGCGGTCGGGGCTGCGGTTCCAGACGGTCAGGTCGTGGCCTGCCGCCATCAGGTTGCGCGACATTGGCAGGCCCATGAGGCCGGTGCCGATCAGCGTGATTTTGCGGGGGTGGCTCATTGTTGGGGGTCCTTTCGCGAGGGTGCGGGCAAGGGGGTTATGGTCAAATCGAAAACTCTGTCATACGCTAACTGATAAGATCAAAAGGGCCAGAGCGCCCTTTAGGTCACGGCATATTTTTTGCGTCCGGGAGGCCCGATCAAGCGGTTGTTTGAAGGGAGGGACGCATAGCGACAGGGTGGATTTAAAGTGTCAGGTCAAAGACTTAAGGGAAAGCGCGCGCTGGTCACAGCCGCCGGGCAAGGCATCGGGCGCGCCAGCGCGATTGCGATGGCGCGGGAGGGGGCACAGGTGTTCGCAACCGATGTGAACATGGATGCGCTTTCCACGATTCGGGACGAGAATCTCGAAAATATCGAAATTTTCGAACTTAATGCGCTGGACGCAGACAGTGTAAAAGCAGGTGTTTCGCGGGCCAATCCGGACGTGTTGTTCAACTGCGCGGGCTTTGTGCATCACGGCACAATTTTGGACGCGACAGATGATGAATTTGCCTTTGCGATGGACCTGAACGTGCGTTCCATGATGCGGACGATCCGCGCGGCACTGCCCGGTATGATCGAACGCGCGGGCGGGTCGATTATCAACATGTCATCGGCCTGCAGTTCTGTCATCGGCGCGCCGAACCGGATGATTTACGGCACCACCAAAGCGGCCGTGATCGGCCTGACCAAATCAGTCGCGGTGGATTTTATCAAGCAAGGCATTCGCTGCAATTGCATTTGCCCCGGCACGGTAGAAAGCCCAAGCTGGCACGACCGCGTCAAAACGCTTGGCGCGCAGTTGGGCAGCTATGACAAGGCGATGGAACAATTCGTATCGCGCCAGCCCATGGGCCGCGTCGCCACCGCCGAAGAGATTGCCGCCCTCGTTGTGTACCTTGCCAGCGACGACAGCGGATTTACCACAGGGCATCCCCACATCATCGACGGAGGCTGGTCAGGCCAATGACAAAACTTATAAAAATAGACGATCTACGGTCCCGCAAATGGTTCATGAACCCCGACAATCTGGAGATGACCGCGCTGTATCTGGAGCGGTATCTGAACTACGGGTTGACCCGCGAAGAGCTACAGTCAGGCAAGCCGATCATCGGGATTGCGCAGACCGGCAGCGACCTGTCGCCTTGTAACCGGCATCATATTGAACTGACCAAGCGGGTGCGCGACGGGATCATTGCGGCGGGTGGCACGTGCATCGAAATTCCGGTGCATCCGATTCAGGAGACGGGCAAGCGGCCCACCGCGTCGCTGGACCGGAACCTTGCGTATCTGTCGCTGGTCGAGACGCTGTTTGGTTATCCGCTGGATGGTGTGGTGCTGAACATCGGCTGTGACAAGACGACGCCCGCGCTGTTGATGGCCGCAGCCACAGTGAACATTCCTGCAATTGCATTGAGCGTCGGTCCCATGCTGAACGGCTGGTGGAAGGGCGAACGTGCAGGTTCCGGCACGGTGATCTGGAAGGCGCGCGAAAAGCTGGCGGCGGGCGAGATTGATACCGACGAGTTCATGGAAATTGCGGCGGCTTCGGCCCCGTCGGTCGGGTATTGCAACACGATGGGCACCGCGACGACGATGAATTCGCTGGCCGAAGGGTTGGGTATGCAATTGCCCAGATCGGCGGCCATTCCTGCACCTTACCGCGAGCGCGGGCAGATCAGTTACCAGACTGGCAAGCGCATCGTTGAAATGGTGTGGGAGGATTTGCGCCCCACCGACATTATGACACGTGAAGCGTTCGAGAACGCGATTGTGTTGAATTCGGCCATTGGCGGATCGACCAACGCGCCGGTGCATTTGAACGCGATTGCGCGGCATCTGGGCGTGCCACTGGACAACGACGATTGGCAGAAACACGGGCACCACATTCCGCTGTTGGTGAACATGCAGCCAGCGGGTAAATATCTGGGGGAAGATTACCAGCAAGCGGGCGGTGTGCCTGCCGTGTTGGGGGAACTGATTGCAGGGGGTCTGCTGCCGCATCCGAATGCGCTGACTGTGAATGGTTCAAGTATCGGTGACAATTGTGCCGCCTTGCGGTCCAAGAACGCGGATGTGATCAAAGCGACAAGTGATCCGATGGTGGAACATGCCGGGTTCCTGAACCTGTCGGGCAATCTGTTTGAATCTGCGATTATGAAGACGAGCGTTATCTCGCCCGCGTTCCGCAAAAGATATCTGTCCAACCCCGACGATCCGGAGGCGTTTGAAGGGCGCGCCGTTGTGTTCGACGGGCCAGAGGACTTTCACCACCGCATTGATGATCCGGCGGAAAATATCGACGAGAATTGCGTGCTGTTCATGCGCGGGGCAGGGCCCAAAGGCTATCCCGGTGCCGCCGAAGTCGTGAATATGCGCCCCCCCTCTTACCTGATCAAACAGGGTGTCGAGGCGTTGCCGTGCATTGGCGATGGACGACAGTCCGGCACATCCGGTTCCCCGTCGATCCTGAACGCCTCGCCGGAGGCCGCCGATGGCGGTGGCCTTGCACTGTTGCAAACCGGTGATCCGGTGCGGATTGATCTGGGCAAAGGCACGGTCGATATGCTGGTCCCGCTGGATGAACTGAATGACCGCGCGCGCGCTTTGGCGGCAAACGGCGGCTATGACATGCCGGCCAGCCAATCGCCGTGGCAAGAGCTTTTCCGCGAGAAAGTAGGCCGTCTGGACCAAGGCATGACGTTGCAAGGTGCCGACAAATATCAAGACATCGCACGCCGGTTCATGCCGCGTGATAATCACTAAGAAGGACAAGACATGAAATTACTTCGCTACGGCCCCATCGGTGCCGAGAAACCCGGTTTGCTGGACAATGCAGGACTGCTGCGCGATCTGTCGGCGCATGTCGGCGATATTGATGGTGCGGCACTGGATGATGCAACGCTGGACCGTTTGCGCGCCCTTGATCCCAACGATCTGCCGGTTGTTGAAGGCGAGCAGCGCATCGGTGCCTGCGTCGGGAACATCGGCAAATTTCTGTGCATCGGGTTGAATTATTCTGACCATGCTGCCGAAACTGGTGCGGCGATCCCCGAACATCCGATCCTGTTCTTCAAGGCAAATTCCGCCATCGTCGGCCCCTATGATGATGTTGTCATGCCGCGCGGATCGACCCACACCGATTGGGAAGTCGAGTTGGGCGTCGTGATTGGCACCACCGCGAAATACGTCAGCAAGGAAGACGCGCTGAACCATGTGGCGGGCTATTGCATCATCAACGACGTGTCAGAGCGGCATTTTCAAACCCAACTGACCGGTCAATGGACCAAGGGTAAATCCTGCGACACCTTCGGGCCGACAGGTCCGTGGCTGGTAACACGCGATGAGGTGCCTGATCCGCAGAACCTTGGTATGTCGCTGGATGTGAACGGCACGCGCATGCAAACCGGAAACACCTCTACGATGATCTTTACCGTGGCCGAGATCATTGAGCATTTGAGTCAATTGATGACGCTGCATCCTGGTGACGTGATCACCACCGGCACACCGCCCGGCGTCGGGATGGGGATGAAACCCGAACCGGTTTACCTGAAAGTCGGCGACACGATGGACCTGAAAATCGACGGCCTTGGCCACCAGCAACAAAAGGTAGGACAAGATGCCTGATCTTCTGCAAATCGGTGGTATCACCGACGCGATGAAAGCCCGTCTTGAGGCTGCGTTCACCATCCACCAGCTTGATGATTTCGATCCTGAAAAGATCACTCATGTCGTGACCAATGGCCATGACGGGGTAAAGCCGGAGTTGATGGCGTCGCTGCCGAACCTGCAAGTGATCAGCGGATATGGGGTGGGCTATGACGCCGTTGATGCCCCTGCTGCTGCGGCGCGCGGGATCAAGGTGACGCACACGCCAAATGTCCTGAACCAAGAGGTCGCGACGAGCGCCGTTCTGCTGATGCTGGCGGCCTACCGCGAATTGCTGCGCGATGACGCCTATGTGCGGTCTGGCGATTGGGAGGCGAAGGGCGGTTCTGCCCTGACCCGTTCGGCGGACAACCAGACGGTCGGCATCCTGGGCCTGGGCCGGATCGGTCAGGCGATCGCGGATAAACTGGCACCTTGGAACCCCACAATCGTCTATCACACACGCACAAAGAAAGATGTGCCTTACAAGCATTACGACAACCTGACCGCGATGGCGAAAGACTGCGATGTGCTGATCTGCATCACGCCGGGTGGTCCGGCGACCAACAAGATCGTCAATGCTGACGTCATGGCGGGGCTCGGGCCGAAAGGCACATTGATCAACGTCTCGCGTGGTTCTGTTGTGGATGAGGCGGCGATGATCGACGCGCTGTCTTCGGGCAAGTTGGGCTGGGCGGGACTGGATGTGTTCGAAGGAGAGCCGCATGTGCCGCAAGCCTTGCGCGATCTACCGAACACGGTGTTGTTGCCCCATGTCGGCAGTGCCACCCATGAGACGCGTGCGGCAATGGGCGATCTGACGGTCGATAACCTGTTGCAGCATTTGAAAGACGGTACGGTGATCACTGCTGTTCCTGAATGCGCGCATTTGTGAGGGTGCAGGCGGTGGCAGATGCTTGAGTTTGCCATCGCTGTTTTCTTTTTGCTTATCACGCCGGGGCCGGGGGTTTTGTCCACCGCCGGTGTGGGTGCGGCGTTCGGGTTTCGCGCGGGGCTGTCTTATGTGGCAGGTCTGTGCGTGGGCGGCGCCTGCACGATGTTGCTGGTGATTTCGGGCCTCGCGGCGGTTGTTCTGGCTGTGCCGTGGTTGCGGGATGCGCTGCTGTTTATGTCAGTGGCCTATCTGTGTTATCTGGCGTGGCGCATCGCCAGCGCAGGCGCGCGCATCGGGTTCACGGCGGCGCAAAGACCGCTTGGATTTCGCAATGCTTTCACGTTGCAGTTCATCAACCCCAAGGCGTATGTGGTCGCAACGACGCTGTTTTCCGGGTTCGCATTTATGCCGGATGCACC
>JAFMHE010000128.1:0-1475 GCA_017854675.1 Paracoccaceae bacterium
GCGATGGTTCTCCTGCGTAATCTGGTGTTGATCACGCTGGTCGCCGGTGGATTGCACCTGTGGTTTCACACCTATGCGCGCGAGGGGCAGGACAAGAAATACGACCCGCGTCCGTTTCCGCGCCAGGGGCGGATGTTCAGTTTCAACTCGCAAGTGCTGGATAATATGTTCTGGACGCTGGCCTCTGGTGTGACGGTCTGGTCCGCGTTCGAGGTCTTGTTCTGGTGGTTGCTGGCCAATGGCATGGTGCCCGCTACGACTTTTGCGCAGACGCCGGTTTGGTTCATCGCGTTCTTTTTCCTGATCCCCGTGTGGGAGAGTTTCTATTTCTACTGGATTCACCGCCTGCTGCATTCAAACGCGCTTTACCGGTTTCACGCGCTGCACCATCGCAATACCGATGTCGGTCCGTGGTCGGGGCTGTCGATGCACCCGATTGAACATGTGATGTTCTTTGGCACCGTGGTGATCCATCTGGTGCTGCCAACGCACCCTGTGCATCTGATTTTCCACCTAATGTATTACGCGATTTTCGCGGTCACGACGCACACGGGGTTCGAAGGGCTGTGGGTGCGCAACGTCAAACGGCTGAGCCTTGGGACGTTCCACCACCAGATCCACCACCGGTATTTTGAGGTAAATTACGGAAGTCTCGATGTGCCGTGGGACAAGCTGTTTGGTTCGTTCCATGATGGCACGCCTGAGGGCAAGGACCGGATGCGTGCACGGTTGAAGGCCCGCAAGCGCACCTAGTTCGCCACGCGCGCAAGGCCCAGTGTCGCGCCCAGAATGCCCAGCACGTTTTGGCTATTTGCCAACGGGCTTTCGGTCGCCAGCACCAGATCACCGGGTTGAATGTGGAAATGTCTGGCCGAGAACAGACCGTCAGAGGCGGTCATGTCGAGGGTGAAAACCACGCGGGTGTTTTCCGGCCCATTGGGTCCAACCGACGCGGCGGGATATTCGCGCAGGATCAGGATGCCCTTGGGATCAGCGCGTGTATCGGACACGCCGCCGATCAGCGTCAGGGCGTCAAGGGCGGTCACTGTACCGCGGGGAAACGGAAACTGCGCCTCCTGGCCTGCGGCACCCAGCGACAGGAAATAACGCGCATCGGCCTGCACGATGATCTTGTCACCGCCATGCAGACGGGTGTCGAGTTTTGGATTGTTGTACAGGCGTTGCAACGCGGTGGTGTAGACCCGTGTGCCGCGCATCAATTTGATCTGCGGGTTGGTGAGCGCACTATCGACACCACCACCCGCCGAGAGGGCAGACAGAACGCTGAAATTCTGGCTGGGCATCGTGATGCTGCCCGGTGTGTTCACGCCACTGACCAGATCAACGGTGTTGCGGCGGCCCTCTGACATCAGCAGCTGGACCTGAACCGAAGGCGCGCTTTGTTCCAACTGGCGCTGGACAAGGGCGCGGGCGGCGTCGGGTGTGCGGCCCGAGACCTTGAGCTTGCCCACGTA
>JAFMHE010000128.1:1737-6845 GCA_017854675.1 Paracoccaceae bacterium
GCGCCTGATGCGACGATCTCGCGCTGCAACGCTGCACCACGGGGCAGTTGCGCGCAGGCGGTCAGGGACAAAGCAAGCAGGCAGAGCAGCAGTTTCGGGGCGACACTCATGGCAGTGGCCTTTTGTCGGGCAGATCCGGCGCGCCGGGCTGCGGTTAAATATTCAAGTAAATTGTCTACATTAATGGGTGTTAACGGAGGGTTAACATTTCTGACGGCATCTTGGGGGCAGACAGATGCGGGCATAAAGGGAACGTTGGATGTATCGCGGCAAGCGCATGTTTGATTTGATCATCGGCGCATCGCTCGCGGTGTTGTTTGCGCCTGTCTTGTTGCTGTTGCTTGGCATTGTCCTGATCCGCGAGGGGCGACCGCTGTTGCATGCATCTGAACGCATGCAAGGGCCGGACCGCGCGTTTCGGATGTGGAAAATCAGGACAATGGCGCCGGTTGCCCAAGCTGACGAAGTAACCGGTGGTCATTCTGTGGGCCGTATCACGACGACCGGCAGATGGCTGCGCAAATGGCGGCTGGATGAGCTGCCGCAGCTGTGGAATGTGCTGCGCGGCGAGATGAGCCTGGTCGGCCCCCGCCCGCCGATCCGGCGCTATGTGCAGCGGTATCCGGCGCTTTATGCACAGGTGTTGCGCACGCCACCGGGCCTGACGGGGCTGGGCGCATTGCGGTTTATCCAGCATGAACAACGCCTGTTGCGACGCTGCGGGACGGCCGCGCAAACTGACGATGTTTATGCGCGATTTTGCCTGCACCGAAAGGCGCGCGTCGATCTTGTGTACCTGCGACACCGGTCTGTCAGGCTGGACTTGTTGGTCTTGTGGCATACCGCGCATGCATTTCTACGCGGGTTCCGGCATGAGGCCCTCTTGCCCTTGCGGCGCAATCGGGTCAGTTTCGCAACATGGATAAGACACTGCTTTCATTTGGCCACGGGTTCAGCGCGCGCGCTTTGGCGCAACGGCTGATCCCGCAGGGCTGGCGCATCATCGGCACCACACGCAGCACCGAAAAGATGGACGCGATTGCCGCCACCGGGGTTGAGCCGTTGCTGTGGCCGGGCAGTGATGTGAGTGGGCTGCTGCGCCAAGCGCCGTATGTGTTGATCTCTGCCGGTCCGGGGCCTGACGGTGATCCGGTGCTGAACGCGCTTGAGGGCGAGATTGCAGCGATTGCCCCAAAGTTAAAGTGGTGCGGCTATCTGTCGACCACGGGCGTTTACGGCGATCATCAGGGCGATTGGGTGGACGAACAAACGCCGCTGACCCCCGCCACCAAGCGTGGCCAAGCAAGGGTGCAGGCAGAGGCGCGGTGGCAGGCGATTGAAGGTTTGCCGCTGCATATTTTCCGGCTCGCCGGCATTTATGGGCCGGGACGTGGCCCCTTTGCCAAGGTCCGCAAAGGCACGGCGCGCAGGATCATTAAAGAGGGGCAGGTGTTCAGCCGCATTCACGTTGAGGACATCGCGCAGGCGGTTGAACTGTCGATGGTGCAGCTTGGTGCGCCCGCGATCTATAACCTGTGTGATGACGATCCCGCCCCGCCGCAGGACGTCATCGGCCACGCGGCGGAATTGCTGGGTTTACCACTGCCAGAGGCCGTGGATTTCGAGACCGCAGAGATGACCCCGATGGCACGCAGCTTCTACGCTGAGAGCAAGAAAGTGCGCAACGATTTCGCCAAACAGGCGCTGGGCTGGACCCCGAAATACCCTGATTACAGAACCGGGTTGGCCGCGATGCTGGCCGATGACCCCTAATGTCGGGATGCGTTGCCCTTTCATAGGCGCGCGACCGCTACTTTTTTCAGCATGCCATGTGCTGCATCATGGATGGTCCTTGTCTGGCGTCGGGCACGCGGCCATATAGGCACGAATTGGCCAGAGGCGGACCCATGACAGACCAGAACCCCCTAGAGCGATTGATCAAGTCGCCGCGTTTTAGCACGTTCATCATGTGCGTGATTATTTTTAACGCGATTTTGCTGGGTATGGAAACATCCAAGACGATCATGGCGCGTGCGGGCAGTTTGATCCTGCTGCTGGACAAAGTGTGTCTGGGTATTTTCGTGGCCGAACTGCTGGCCAAGCTGATTGTGTATCGCGCCCGGTTCTTCCGCGATGGGTGGAACATTTTTGATTTCCTGATAGTCGCGGTGTCCTTGATGCCCGCGACCCAAGGCTTTTCTGCCATTCGGGCCCTGCGGATTTTGCGGGTCTTGCGCCTGATTTCGACCGTGCCCAGCCTGCGGCGTGTGGTTGAAGGGTTCATCACCGCCCTTCCCGGTATGGCGTCCGTTTTCATGCTGATGGCGTTGATTTTCTACATCGGTGCTGTGATCGCGACCAAGCTGTTCGCGGAGAATTTTCCGCAATGGTTCGGCACGCTGGGGCAATCGGCCTATTCGCTGTTCCAGATCATGACGCTGGAAAGCTGGTCAATGGGCATCGTCCGGCCGGTTATGGAGATTTATCCGCTGGCGTGGATGTTTTTCATTCCGTTCATCATGGTCACGACCTTTGCGGTGGTCAACTTGCTGATCGGTCTGATCGTGAATTCCATGCAAGACGCGCATCACGAAGAAACAAATGCAGAGACAGACCATTACCGCGATGACGTAACCGCCCGTCTAAAGGGGATCGAAGAACAATTGGCCGCCTTGTTGAAAGAGCACAAAAAGTAGCGCTTTTTCGCAGGTTAAGCGGTCTGTGCGCCGATGCGGGATATGCCCAGAACGTTCAGTACCTTGGCCTCGATATCGGCGGCATTCATTGCTGCTGCTGCGTACATATCCTCAGGGCTGGCGTGGTCGATAAACGTATCAGGCAGAACCATTGAACGGTATTTAAGCCCCGCGTCGAACACGCCTTCTTCGGCAAGCAGTTGTGCCACGTGGCTGCCAAAGCCGCCTACCGCACCTTCTTCGATGGTGATCAGCGCGTCGTGATCCGCCGCCAGTTGCAAGATCATCTCGCGGTCCAGCGGCTTGGCAAACCGCGCATCTGCAATTGTCGGCGTGATCCCTTTGGCGGCCAGCGCCTCGGACGCTTTCTGGACCTCGGACAGGCGTGTGCCAAAAGACAGCAGCGCAACCTTGGAGCCTTGGGCGATGATCCGGCCCTTGCCGATCTCAAGCGGGACACCGCGTTCGGGCATGTCCACACCGGTGCCTTCACCGCGCGGGAAACGGAACGCAATCGGGCCATCGTTATGGGCCGCAGCGGTGGCAACCATATGCACCAGCTCTGCCTCATCGGCGGCGGCCATCACGACGAAACCGGGCAGATTGGCAAGGTAGGCAATGTCAAACGCACCGGCGTGTGTGGCCCCGTCGGCACCGACCAATCCGGCACGATCAATGGCAAAGCGGACAGGCAGTCGTTGAATGGCAACATCATGCACCACTTGATCATACCCACGCTGAAGGAACGTGGAATACATCGTGCAAAACGGTTTCATCCCCCCCGCAGCCATGGCGGCGGAAAACGTAACGCCATGTTGTTCGGCAATCCCCACATCAAAACACCGCGACGGATAGCGTTCCGCAAACAGGTTCAATCCGGTGCCATCGGGCATCGCTGCAGTCACGGCGCAAATCTTATCGTCACGGGCTGCTTCGTCCAGCAGGCTCTTGGCAAAAACACTGGTGTAGCTTGGCGCGTTTGACGGTGTTTTCTTCTGCTCGCCCGTCACCACATTGAACTTGGCAACGCCATGCCCTTTGTCACGCGCCTGTTCGGCAGGGCCGTATCCTTTACCCTTTTTGGTGATCACGTGGATCAGGATCGGCCCCTTGGCGCGGTCCTTGACGGTGCGCAGAACGGGCAAAAGCTGGCTCATGTCATGGCCATCAATCGGCCCAACATAGGAAAACCCGAGCTGTTCAAACAGGGTGCCACCAACAGTCATGCCCTTCAGCATATCCTTGGCACGGCGCGCGCCCTCGCGGAAAGGTTCGGGCAGCAGGCTGACCGCGCCCTTGGCGGCGGCTTTGAAATCCTGAAACGGTTCTTCGGCATAAAGACGGCTCAGATAGCTGGACATCGCGCCCACGGGCGGCGCGATCGACATCTCGTTATCGTTCAGGATCACAATCAACCGCTTGCCCAAATGGCCCGCATTGTTCATCGCCTCATAGGCCATGCCCGCCGACATCGACCCGTCGCCGATCACGGCAATCGCATCACCCAGCCCTTCGGGGATGTTGCCGCCCAGATCGCGCGCTACGGCAAATCCCAACGCCGCAGAGATCGACGTCGATGAATGCGCCGCGCCGAACGGATCATAGGGGGATTCACTGCGCTTGGTAAAACCGCTCAACCCGTCCTTCTGGCGCAGGGTGCGGATGCGGTCACGGCGTTCGGTCAGGATCTTGTGGGGATAGCATTGGTGGCCCACATCCCAGATGATTTTGTCTTTCGGCGTGTCAAACACCGCATGCAACGCCACGGTCAGTTCCACCACACCAAGGCCCGCACCCAGATGCCCGCCAGTGACCGACACCGCGGAAATCGTCTCGGCGCGCAGTTCGCGCGCCAGCGTGTTCAGTTGCGCATCGGTGAACCCTTTGAGGTCCGCAGGGCGCGCTACCTTGTCCAGAAGCGGGGTGTTTGGTCTGTCGGTCATGGGCGTCCTCAGCTTTTGCGCGCAACAACGAAATGTGCGGTTTCGCGCAGGATATCGCCGTCCTTGCCATAGACACTTAAGGCATCACAAGCAGATTGCACCAGTTCCCCGGCGCGGCGTTTGGCCCCATCAAGGCCCAGAAGCGAAACAAATGTGGCTTTGCCGGCGTCGGTATCCTTGCCTGTAGCTTTACCAACAGTTGCCGCATCGCCCTCGATATCCAGAATGTCGTCAGCGATCTGAAACGCAAGTCCCAGCGCGGTTGCATAGGCAGCCAATGGTGCGACATCGGCCTGCGCCATGCGCGCACCTGCCATGGCAGACCATGCAATCAATGCGCCGGTTTTGCCTTGCTGCAATGCGGTGATTTCCTCGATCGTCAGCGGCGTTGTCGCCGTTTCGGCCGCGATATCCAATGCCTGACCCAACACCATACCTTGCGCACCGGACGCAATGGCAAGGCTGCGGG
>JAFMHE010000128.1:7168-9853 GCA_017854675.1 Paracoccaceae bacterium
GGCACATCCGCCAAGCCGCCAATCACCAGATCAAAATGCGCCTGAACAGCGCTTGCAGCCTCTGCCAGCTTCACACT
Source organism: Paracoccaceae bacterium (assembly GCA_017854675.1). GTDB lineage: Bacteria > Pseudomonadota > Alphaproteobacteria > Rhodobacterales > Rhodobacteraceae > Sulfitobacter. Next base: position 7,246 of record JAFMHE010000128.1, read on the forward strand.
CAGCACGGGGCGTTACAGCCCTTCAACAGGCTTTAGACCCACCGCATTGCCATCCCCGTCCAGGGTGATTGCGGCGACCTTCTCCTCGGCCTCTTTCAGCTTTTCCTCACAGCGCTTTTTTAACACCGCGCCACGCTCATAAAGCGCAATACTTTCTTCCAGCGCGACATCGCCCCGCTCCAACTGGCCCAATACCTTTTCAAGCTCGGCCATCGCGGTCTCAAAACTCATCTCGTCTACGGGGGTGTCGGTCATGGCGCTGGCTCCTCAGAATTTGCACCACAATAACCATGATGCGCAGCACTCACCAGACGCGGGCTTCATCTTTCTTTTTGGCCCTAAATACCTTTGCAGGGGGTCCGGGGGACGCAAAGTCCCCCGGCGCTCTCCACTCAGTCCGGTGCCAGCATATATCCCGCCCCGCGCACCGTCTGCAAATACCGCGGCTGCTTGGGATTATCCTCGATCTTGCGCCGCAGCCGCGTGATCTGCACATCGACCGCACGCTCTTGCGCCTGCCCCCGGTCGCGGCCCAATTCCTCGACCAGCTTGGCACGGCTCAACGGTGCGCCGGGCTGGCCTGAAAATATCTTCATCAATTGCACTTCGGTTGCCGTCAGGCGCACCAACGCATCGCCCTGCCACATCTCGCCGCGTTCCATGTCATAGCGAATCGGGCCCAGCGACAAAACCTTTGGTGCGGTGTCCTTTGCGCTGGTGTCAGGCATGCGACGCAGGATCGCGTTGATCCTAAGGAGTAGCTCTTTCGGCTCGAACGGTTTGGCCAGATAATCATCCGCCCCGGCCTCCAGCCCCTCGATGCGGTTGCCGGTCTCGCCCTTGGCCGTCAGCAACAGGATCGGCGTTTGCATGGTCTCGCGCAAGGATGCTGTCAGCGCCAGACCGTCCTCACCGGGCATCATCACATCCAGCACGATCATGTCGAAATCCAGACCCGCCAATATCCGCCGCGCGTGTGCCGCATCCCGTGCCGCCGTTACCAGAAACCCGTGTCGCATCAGAAATTTCTGCAGCAGGGTCCGAATGCGCTCATCATCGTCGACAATCAGCAGGTGGGCGTCCATCGCGGTCATTTACTTGGTCTCCCTCAGACGGGTGTAGCTGTTGTACATCTCTGGGTCCATCATCGCTTCTAACACCGTGCGAAACCCCGCCACCGCCTCTGGTCCTGCATCGCGGAACGCTGCCCGCAACCGTGCGCGCTGTGCGTCCGACAATTGCTGTTCCAGCGCTTGACCGGCTTCCGTCAGATGCAAATGCCGCTCGCGTTTGTCGTTGCGCCCCACCTTGCTCTCGACCAGACCATCTGAAATCAACGTCCGCAACACACGGTTGAGTGACTGCTTCGTGACACCCAGAATATCCAGCAGGTTGTTCACCGTCGTGCCGGGTGCCCGGTTGATGAAATGGACCGCCCGGTGGTGCGCCCGACCATAAGCCAGATCCACCAGAATGCGGTCGGGATCAGCGGTAAAACCACGGTAGGCAAAGAACATCGCCTCGCTGCCCTGCCGTAATTGTTCATCGGTGAGAAACAGCAGACTGTCTCCGCGCGCGGAGCTGGGGGTGCGTCCGTCGGCCATGATCTTCCTCGCGTGATTTCAAGCGCCAGTTTACGTCAGCCTTATTGACACTCCAAGGGTGAAAGGCTACCCAATCGCAGCTTTTGCGACAGGAAGTGTCCGCATCGGACCTATCTGCGCAACTTTCGTAAAATACACCTCTGACGTACAAGGATGAACGACATGGCAGGCGCATATGATGACCGGGACGGTCTGATCTGGATGGACGGCAAGATGATCAATTGGCGCGATGCCAATGTCCACATCCTGACCCACGCAATGCATTATGCATCTTCGGTGTTTGAAGGCGAACGCGCGTATAACGGCAAGATTTTCGAGAGCCGCAAACACTCCGAGCGTCTCAAAGCCTCTGCTCAGATGATCGACTTTGAAATCCCCTACACCATTGACGAGATCGAGGCCGCCAAGGTCGAAGTGCTCGCCGCCTCCGGTCTGTCTGATGCCTATGTCCGTGCCATTGCATGGCGCGGTGCGGGCGAAGACATGGGTGTTGCATCCGCCAAAAACCCCGTCCGCATGGCCATCGCGGCATGGGAATGGGGCGCTTATTACGGCGACGCCAAAACGCGCGGCGCCAAGCTCGACATCTCCAAATGGAAGCGCCCGTCACCCGAAACGATCCCCTGCCATGCCAAGGCGGCGGGTCTCTATATGATCTGCACCATGTCCAAACATGCGGCAGAGGCCAAAGGGTGTTCCGACGCCATGATGTTCGACTATCGCGGCTATGTGGCCGAGGCGACAGGCGCGAACATCTTTTTCGTCAAAGACGGCGAAGTGCACACACCGACCCCCGACTGCTTTCTCAACGGCATCACCCGCCAGACGGTTGTGAAAATGCTCAAGGAAAAGGGCCTGACCGTCCACGAGCGCCACATCATGCCCGAAGAACTCGAAGGGTTCGAGCAATGCTGGCTGACCGGCACTGCTGCCGAAGTCACGCCCGTGGGCCAGATCGGTGACTATACGTTTGAAGTCGGCGCGCTGACGCGTGATGTGGCCGA
>JAFMHE010000129.1 GCA_017854675.1 Paracoccaceae bacterium
TTGATCGTGGTCGATTTACCCATGCCATTGCGGCCCATCAGCGCGACAACCTCACCCTCCGCAATCTCGAGCGAGACCCCGAATAGCGCCTGCGATGCGCCATAACTGGCAGTGACGTCCGTAAGGGAAAGCAGGCTCATGCCGCGTCCTCTTCGCCCAGATAGGCGGTGCGCACATCCGCGTTTGCGCGAATGTCGGCCACGCTGCCGGTCGCGATGATCTTGCCATACACCAGCACGCTGATCCGGTCGGCAAGGGCAAAGACCGCGTCCATATCATGCTCCACCAACAGGATCGGCGCCTCGTGTTTGAGGTCTTGCAGGAATGTTGTCAGCTCTTTAGAGCCTTCCGCGCCCATCCCCGCCATCGGTTCATCCATCAAGAACGCCTTGGGGGCGAGCGTTAATGCCACTGCAACCTCCAACTGGCGGCGCTGACCATGCGAGAGTTCCGATGTGATCACGCCCGCCTGATCTCGCAAACCCACCCGGTCAAGCGCGGCATAGGCACGGCCCAACAGGTCGGCATCTTTCATTGCGGGTTTGAAAAACCGGAACACTGATCCGGTTTCGCCCACCGCGCCCAGCACAGCGTTTTCCAGAACGGTGTACCCCATCGCAAGCGCAGAGATTTGGAATGTTCGGGCCAGCCCCAGCCGTGCACGCGCCGCAACAGACATGGTGCTGACGTCGCGCCCCATGAAATGCACCGACCCGCTGTCGGGGTTCAGACCGCCGGCAATCTGCTTGATCAACGTTGATTTACCCGCCCCGTTCGGCCCGATCAGCGCGTGAATCTCACCCGGTTTCAGGTCCAGCGTGATGCCGTCACTGGCCTTGAGCGCACCAAAGCTTTTGTGGATGTCGCGCACGTCAAGGATGCTATCCGCCATGGGTCTGCTCCTTTTTCGACAACCGCCCAATGATGCCGCCCTTGGCGAACAGGACCATGAAAAATAGGATCGCGCCCAGATATATCTGCCAATATTCCGACACGCCCCCCAGGAAATGTTCAAGAAGTATATAGAGAGACGCGCCCACAATCGGCCCGAACAACCGCGCCACACCACCCAGAATGATGAACACCATGATCTGACCCGAGGTGTGCCAGTCAAACATCACCGGGCTGACAAAACGGTTCAGATCGGCAAACAGCGCGCCCGCCAGCGCCGTAATCGCGCCCGAAATGGCAAAGGCCACCAACCGCATTTTATAGACATCAATGCCAACGGTCTTGGCGCGTTCCTCGTTCTGGTGCGCGCCCATCAGGGCCAGACCGAAGGGGGATTTGTTCAACCGGTTCACGATGAAAAGCACGATCAGCAGGATCGCAAAACACAAGCCAAAAAACTGGATCGGCACCAGCGTATTGAGACCCGGAAACTGGTTGCGCACATAGATCGACAGACCGTCCTCACCGCCATAGGCAGGCCAACTGATTGCGAAATAATAGAGCATCTGACCAAAGGCGAGCGTGACCATGATGAAATAGACGCCTTGAGTGCGCAGGCTAAGCGCGCCGATCAGCAGCGCCAGCAGCCCGCCAGAGATCACCGCCACTAGCCAGATGACGGGCATGGAATTGGTGCCTTCGATGACAAAGGGCACCTCCATCAGCGGCGTATAGCTTTGGGCGTGGCTGGCAAGGATGCCCATCGCATAACCGCCAATCCCGAAATATGCGGCATGCCCGAAACTGACCAACCCGCCCTGCCCCAGCGCAAAGTTAAGGCCAACACCGGCCAGCGCCAGAATGACCGCCTTGGTCGCCAGCGTGATTGTAAACGGCTCATCTGCAATCACCGCGTACGCGGGAATGACGACCAGAATGGCGAGGATGATGGCGTTCAAATGGCGCTCAGCGATCATGTCAGGCGCTCCCGAACAGGCCGGTGGGTTTAAAAATCAACACCCCCGCCATCAGGATATAGATCAGCATGGACGCCAGCGCCGAACCCACGGACGTCGCCGCCGACGCCTCCATAAAGGTCGAGAAAACAACAGGCAGCACCGTGCGCCCCAAGGTGTCGGTCAACCCGACAAGGATCGCACCGGCCAGCGCCCCTTTGATCGACCCGATGCCGCCGATCACGATCACCACAAAGGCAAGGATCAACACCGGTTCGCCCATCCCAACCTCAACCGATTGGATCGCGCCCACCAGCGCGCCGGACAGACCGGCAAGAGCCGCCCCCAGCGCGAAAACCATCGTGTAGAGCACCGAAATATCAACGCCAAGCGCGCCGATCATCTCGCGGTCATTTTCGCCTGCGCGGATGCGCATGCCGACGCGGGTTTTGGAAATGAGCAGGAACAGCCCCGCCGCCACGATCAGCCCGATTATGATGATCGCCAGACGGTACAGGGAATATTGAATGCCGCCGGGCAGCATCACTGTGCCTGATAGCCAATCCGGCGTATCCAGAAACAATGGGAATGATCCGAACGTCCAGCGCGTCGCCTCGCTAAAGATCAGGATCAACGCAAAGGTCGCCAGCACCTGATCCAAATGGTCGCGCGCATAAAGCCGTCGGATCACTGTCAACTCGATCAACGCACCGAACAACGCGGCGGCCATAAGGCTGGCCATCAGCGCCAAGACGAACGATCCCGTCCAACCCGCCACAGCCGCCGCCGCGAATGCGCCGATCATATACAGCGATCCATGCGCCAGATTGATCAGCCCCATGACACCAAAGATCAGCGTCAGGCCAGCAGCCATCAAGAACAACATCACGCCAAACTGCAGACCGTTGAGGACCTGTTCGATCAATAGAAGTGTCGACATCAGCCCCCCGCGCGTCTGACGTTGAAAACCCCCCGGCGGATACAGACCGCCGGGGGATGTGGGCTTAGTTCAAGCCACACTCGGCGGCATAGACGTCCTGATGGTTGGTCAAGGCCGTGCTGATGATCTTGTTGGTATAGACATCACCCTCCTTGATCACCTCACGAACGTAAATGTTCTGGATCGGATGCTGGTTGTTCCCGAATTTGAAATCACCGCGTACAGAGGCAAAGTCAGCCTCTTTCAACGCCGCGCGGAATGCATCCTGATCTTTGACATCGGCCTTGGCCATTGCGGACAGGATCAGGTTTGCCGTGTCAAAACCCTGTGAGGCATAGAGCGAAGGCAGACGGCCATAGGCGGCCTGAAACGTCTCGACGAATGCCTTGTTGGCGGCGTTGTCGATGTCTTTGTTCCACTGTGACGTGTTCTGCACACCCAATGCCGCATCGCCGACGGCTTGCAGGATACCCTGATCAAAGCTGAACGCCGGGCCTACCACGGGCAGTTCAATACCACTGTCCGCGTATTGCTTGAGGAATGAAATCCCCATGCCACCGGGCAGAAAGAAAAACACGCTGTCCGCCCCTGAGGCACGGATTTGTGCGATCTCGGCGGCGTAATCGGTTTGGCCCAGCTTGGTATAGACCTCACCCGCAAGCGCGCCATCATAGTAGCGTTTGTATCCGGTCAACGCGTCCTGACCCGCAGGATAGTTCGGCGCCAGAATGAACGAATTGGCATAGCCTGTCGCCTTGGCATGTGCGCCAGCAGCCTCGTGCAGGTTGTCGTTCTGCCATGCGACGTTGAAATAGTTTTCGTGGCAACCTTTGCCGGCCAACTGCGTGGGGCCTGCGTTTGGCGACAGATAGAATTTACCCTGCGCCGTGGCCGATGGCACAACCGCAAGCGCAAGGTTGGACCAGACGATGCCGGTCAGAATATCGACCTTTTCAGACTGGATCATCTTATCGGAAAGTTGCACCGCGACATCGGGTTTGCGCTGATCGTCCTCGATCACCACCTCGATGTTGGTGTTGCCGGATTGTTCAACCGCCAGCATGAAACCGTCGCGGATATCCACGCCAAGGCCCGCACCGCCGCCCGTCAGGGTCGTGATCATCCCGACCTTGACCGCGCCGTGCCCATCGGCAAAAGCGCCCGTTGCCAAGGTCATGCTGAGCGCTGTCGCCGCACCAAATGCCTTTAGCGTGTGTTTTGCTGTTTTCGAAATCATCGTGTTCTCCCTAGTTGCACGAGCGCTTGTTGCGCTCTTGATCACAGTCTGTGCCTGTGCGCCGTCAATTGAAATGACTTTTATGAAAAACCTACCCATGACGAAAATATGTTTCAAGCTTAAATATTTTTAGCATGAAGATCACGCTTGGTGATCTGTGGCAAAAACAGGGTGCGAAATAAAGTGTACATTAAATCTGACACTTTTACTGTAAACCCAATGTTACGGTAACTATCTATTATTAAATGCTTTTTTTCTCGTTTGAATTGTAAATTCAGCGTATTGTGATATGTAAATCAAATGGTACACCTGAGTCTTTCCGGTTTTCCTGATTGCTGTCATGCGCACTGGGAGGGGTTAAATGACTGACAATAGCGATGCAACAATGCTGGTAGAACCCGGTCTTTATAACAAAACGTTCTCAGATATCGATCGACTGCGCATGGTTCTGCCAGAACCCGCGCTAGAGCTTCTTGCCCGCGAAGTGCTTAAACGAATGTCACAAAAGGCGCCGTCTGAATCGACTTTGTCCGAGGAAGTCATAATTTTGACTGACGCGTTGATTGGTCCAGACAGTACCGCCGCGGCGCATCTTGTTGATAAATTCCACCGCGCAGGCACTGACATCAAATCAATCCATCTCGATTACCTCGCCCCTGCGGCTGAAATGCTCGGGCACCGATGGGACAATGATATCATCCAGTTCGTGGATGTTACGGTTGGAACTGGCCGGATTTACGCGATTATCCGAAATCTGGCGGGCCGCTTCCCGCCGCCGCGTGTGTTGAACGCACGGCATGCCCTTTTCGCGGCTATTCCCGGTGACGATCATACCCTTGGCATCCGCATGGCAGCCGAACTTGCCCGCAAGGAAGGGTGGGATATTGAATTGATTGTGGGGTGTGATCACGATGAACTGGTTGACCGCATTTTACGATCTGACCATCTGATCATCGGGCTTTCGGGCGGGGGCGAACATGCGCTGACTGAACTGGCGCGTCTTGCCTTGTCCATTCAGGTCAGTCAGCCCGCCGCTCGGTTGCTGGTAAGCGGAAGCATCGCAAGCAAGGGACGTGGCGCGCTTGAACTGATGCAGATTGATGCCATCGAATCAGACTTTGATCTTGCATTGGGCGCTCTTGAACGCTTCTGGACAAAGCTGTCGGTCAATGCCGCATAAAAAAGCGCCGACCCTGATGAACAGGATCGGCGCCATTGCATCGAACGTATTCAATGCTTCGTTTTGATCACTCTGGCGCGGGACCGACAGACACAAGATATGCCCAGACGTTCTTGGCATCTTCTTCGTCACCCAGTTTGAATGACATCTTTGATCGGGCCTTTTTGTCGTCCAGCGTGGTCCGCAGGAAATCGCGCGGGTCAGCAACGTATGCGACAAAGTTTGCTTCGTCCCATGCCAGTCCCGCAGCACCCGCTTCAATCAGCGAATCGCCATATTTCTTGCCGAATTCTTCGTCTGTGCCTGCGACCCGCGTATAAAGACCGTAGAGGTTAGGACCGTTACGCCCGCCTTTTACGATCACTTCACCAGCCGCATCAACGACCGAATGGCAAGCCTTACACTTCTTAAAGACGTCTTCACCGGCTGCCGCATCGCCTGTTGCGTGGCCATCCGCGAATGCAGGTGTTGCCATCATGGCAAAGCCGACTGCGGCTGTTTTGAAAATGTTCATATCGAACCTCCTGATTTTTCGAGTTCTGTAACTCATTTAGTGTGATTCCCCTTAAGGTAAAACGATTGATAGGAAAAATCACTGTGAACGGCGGTCACAGCGACGTTGCGCCGCAATTGTGTCAGCCTGATATTACACTTGATCAGACCTAATGTGTCAGGCTAGGCTTACACTATGAGTCTTTCAACCCAAATCGCACCACGCAGATGGCCAGAACCCGCAGCAATGCTGTGGCTGATCAAACCGATCACATGGTTTCCGCCCATGTGGGCCTATTTGTGCGGCGTTATCTCGTCTGGTGTGCCGCTTGGCGGGCAATGGCCGATGGTTTTGCTCGGTGTTTTGCTGGCCGGCCCGATTGTTTGCGGGATGAGCCAAGCCGCCAATGATTGGTGTGACCGCCACGTTGACGCCATCAACGAACCGGACCGCCCGATCCCTTCGGGCCGCATTCCGGGCCGCTGGGGGTTGTGGATCGCGTTGGCGATGTCTGTGCTCTCGTTATTTGTCGGTTGGCAATTGGGCCCTTGGGGCTTTGGCGCGACGATTCTGGGTGTGCTGGCCGCATGGGCCTATTCGGTCGAACCAATCCGCATGAAAAAATCCGGGTGGTGGGGTCCGGGCCTGTGTGGTCTGGCCTATGAAACACTGCCTTGGATCACCGGCGCTGCCGTTCTGGCCGCTGGTGCACCCTCGATGAACGTCCTTATCATCGCGCTCCTTTACGGTCTTGGCGCACACGGCATCATGACCCTCAACGATTTCAAAGCCCTTGAGGGCGACGCCAAGATGGGCGTCAATTCCCTGCCCGTTATCCTAGGCCCTGACCGCGCGGCTTTGGTCGCCTGCTGGGGCATGGCCATCCCCCAAATCGCAGTCATTGCGCTGCTGTTCTCATGGGGCAAACCGCTCCACGCTGCTGCCGTCACTCTATTACTCATCGCCCAAATCGCCGCCATGCGCGTCCTGCTGCGCGACCCCAAGGCCAAAGCCCCTTGGTATCAAGGCACCGGCATCACCCTTTATGTGGCTGGCATGATGATCGCCGCATTCGCCCTCAGGAACATGATATGACACTCAGCTGGACCCAAATTGCGCGCCTTGGATTGGTGCAAATGGCCCTTGGCGCGATTGTCGTTCTGACAACCTCGACGCTGAACCGACTGATGGTCGTGGAATTTGCCCTGCCCGCGATCTTGCCCGGCATCCTTGTGGGCCTTCATTACGGCATCCAACTGTCGCGCCCGCGCTGGGGCTATACCTCTGACACCGGCGGCAACCGCACTCCGTGGATCATCGGCGGCATGGGTGTGCTTGCCCTTGGCGGATTGCTTGCCGCTTACGGCGTCACGCTTTTCGCGGGCAGCTTTGCCCTTGGCCTGACCGTTTCCCTTATGGCATACACCCTTATCGGTCTGGGCGTCGGTGCCAGCGGCACATCCCTTCTGGCGTTGCTTGCCACGGCAACGGCCCCGCACCGTCGTGCCGCCGCCGCAACCATCACGTGGCTGATGATGATCTTTGGCATCGCAATGACCGCCGGCGTCGCAGGTAGCTTCCTTGACCCCTACACCTCTGCCCGCCTGCTGACTGTGGTTGCGGTCGTGGTAACAGGGGCATTCCTGCTGACCGTCCTCGCCGTTTGGGGTCTTGAGGCGCGCGTCACTGCCATCCGCGAACCCGACACAATGCCCTTCATGCAAGGCATGCGCGAGATCTGGGCAGAGCGTCGCACACGCAATTTCACCCTCTTCGTCTTTCTGTCGATGAATGCCTATTTCATGCAGGAATTGATCTTGGAACCTTACGCGGGCCTCGTCTGGGGCTTTACCCCCGGCCAGTCCACCACCCTTTCAGGCGCGCAAAACGGTGGCGTCTTTATCGGCATGCTTACTGTCGGTATCGTCGCCACCGGCTTCAAACTCGGCTCACTGCGCAGTTGGGCCATCGCCGGTTGCCTCGGCTCTGCTGTCAGCCTGCTGGCCATCGCGGTCGCCGCCTTCACCCTCACCCCGCTGGTCATCGCACTCGGGTTCTTCAACGGCATGTTTGCGGTTGCAGCCATCGGTTCGATGATGGCACTGGCTGCCGAAGGACGCGGGCAACGCGAAGGCACCCGCATGGGTCTATGGGGTGCCGCCCAAGCCATCGCCGCAGGTTTTGGCGGGCTGACAGGGGCCGCCGCCGTCGACATTCTGCGCGGGATATTCCCGGACGCCACCGCCTTCGGCCTCGTCTTCACACTTGAAGCAGCCCTCTTTATCGCCGCAGCGCTTATGGCGCTCTACATCATGGAAAACACCCGCAGCATAGCCACTGCGATGGTGCCGGGAGAATAAAACATGTCCAATGATACATATGATGTCGTCGTCATAGGCGGCGGCCCCTCGGGTGCCACTGCCGCCGCAGACCTCGCTGCGCGCGATTACAAGGTTGCGCTGATGGACCGGGATGGTCGCATCAAACCCTGCGGCGGTGCAGTCCCCCCGCGCATGATTCAGGATTACGATATTCCCGACGAACAGATCGTCGCCCGCATCCGCACCGCACGCATGGTGTCGCCCACCAAACGCCACGTCGATATCCCGATTGATAACGGCTATGTCGGCATGGTGGACCGCGAACATTTTGATGAATTCCTGCGTGTGCGCGCCGGTGATGCCGGTGCGACCCGCATCACCGGCACCTTTACCAACATCACCCGCGACAACGCCGGCACCCACGTGCATTACCGCCACAAAGAAAGCGGCGAAACACGTACCCTCACCACCCGCATGGTGATCGGCGCAGATGGCGCGCGTTCAAATGTCGCCAAAGCCGAGATCAAAGGAGCCAGCAAAATCCCCTATGTGATCGCCTACCACGAAATCATCGAGGCCCCGACAACCACAACTGAAAACTACGACCCCACGCGCTGCGACGTGATCTATGACGGCGCGATCAGCCCGGACTTCTATGGCTGGGTCTTTCCCCATGGCAAATCCGCCAGCGTCGGCATGGGCACCTGCATCGACGGTGTCGACCTCAAGAAAGCCACTGCTGATCTGCGTGCCTCTGCAGGTCTCACCGACTGCAAAACCATCCGCCGCGAAGGTGCGCCGATCCCGCTGAAACCGTTGGACCGCTGGGACAACGGCAGCGACGTGATCTTGACGGGTGACGCGGCCGGCGTGGTCGCCCCTTCCTCTGGCGAAGGTATCTATTACGCCATGGCCTGTGGCACCGCCGTGGCGCTGGCCACTGCCCGCCGCTTGCGCACCAACCTGCCCGTCGACCTGAAACTGGCACGTAAAATGTTCATGGGCGAACACGGACAGGTCTTCCGCGTGCTTGGCGCAATGCAAGACGCGTATTATAAATCCGACATGCGCCGCGAACGCTTTGTCTCACTGTGCCATGACGTCGACGTGCAAACCTTGACGTTTGAGGCGTATATGAACAAAAGGCTGGTCAAAGCGCGGCCCATGGCCCACCTGAAAATCGGCATCAAGAACCTGGCACATCTGACAGGCATCGTGTCGGAAACGCGGGTCTAAAGGACACATCATGGACGGCAGCATGATCCCCACTGACATCATGATCCCCGCGTGGGTCGACGGTACGCTTACCCCGGTGGAAAAGCTTGCCGCCCACCAACGCGGCCTGCGCCATCTGGCAATCTCGGTTTTCGTGATCCGTGACGGCGCGATCCTGATCCAGCAGCGCGCGCTTGGCAAATACCACACGCCCGGCCTCTGGGCGAACACAGTCTGTACACACCCCGAATGGAACGAACCTGCCCTCGATTGCGCCCACCGCCGCGTGAACGAGGAACTTGGCATCACCGGCCTGACACTGGATCACCGCGGCGAGGTCGAATACCGCGCTGACGTCGGCAACGGCCTGATCGAACACGAGGTGGTACAGGTCTTCCTCGCCCACGCGCCAAACGACATGCCCCTAGACCCAAATCCGGATGAAGTCATGGCAACCCGCTGGGTCACCCCTGCGCAACTGGCCAAAGACATCGACACGAACCCCGATGACTACACCCCATGGCTGCGCATCTATCTGGCACAACACGCCGATATGATCCTCGGCGCTCCCGCACCCTGATCTTTCTTTTTGGC
>JAFMHE010000130.1 GCA_017854675.1 Paracoccaceae bacterium
GGCACGATTGCCAAAGCGGAGCTGGCCCTGATCGCAACGGGTGACGCGCCTTTTGACGATCTGGAAGGGATGATTGCTTATTCAAAATCCCAGAACGGCATGCCCGTCGCCACGATGGCACCGCCACAGATTCTGATGATGAAACAGACAATGGCCGCAAGCGATGCAACCTTTGATCTGGTGACTGCTGACGGCGGTGCCGAAGTGATCAAACTGATCCTTGGCGGTCAGGTTCTGGCAGGTTTTGCCTCAGGCGAACACTTCCCCTACCTCGAATCTGGCGACATGAAGGTGATCGCAGGCGCCAACCAGACCCGCCTGAGCTATGCGCCGGATGCAAAGACCTTTATCGAATCCGGTGTGAACTCCTATGTCGATCCGATCTTTTTCTTTGCGATGACCAAGGGAACAGATCCAGCGGCAGTTGAGGCGATATCGGCCCAGATCGACGCGGCCATGACGTCACCGAAAGTGGTTGAGATTGTCCAGAACTCCGTCAAAGGCAGCCCGGTCAACATGGGCCCTGCCGGTACGTTGAAGATGATGCAGGACGGGCTTGAGAACGCCAAGGTCCTCTTTGCCAAGTGATGAAACCCACCCCCGCGCCTGATTGCGCGGGGGTGTTGCGCTTCCACGGGGAGGGGATGCATGCACATATCGGCTGACCGCCTGTCGGGCGCTTTTTTTCTGTTGCTGGGGTTGGCGCTATATTTCGTGGTGATCCCGGCGCAGGTTGAAACGCCTGAAGGTGGTAATCTTGCCCCGCAGACAGTACCGAATTTCATTTCATTCGTGCTGATCATCTGCAGTGCATGTCTGATCGTCAGACCCACAGACCATGAAACACGCGGGGCACGGTCCTTTGTTCTGGGGGGTGCATACGCAGGCGTATTGGCGCTGTGCATCTTTGTCATGTCGCGTTTCGGGTTTGAGATTGTTGCGCCCTTCATGTCGCTTGCCATCATGCTGATGATCGGCGAACGCAGGCCTTTGTGGCTGCTCGGGGGGGCGATCCTGATGCCATTGCTGATCTGGTTTCTGGTCACATATCCGCTTGGACGGGCCTTGCCATGAGGGACGCGTTGGATGGTTGATCTGTCGATCATATTGGCTGGTTTCTCGGACGCGTTTTCCGTTACCAATCTGCTGTTTGTGCTTTTTGGTGTCGCGCTTGGGCAGTTTGTCGGTGCTGTGCCGGGGATCGGCCCGATTATGGCGATGGCCATCGCGATCCCGTTCACCTTTGCGCTTGATCCGCTTGTCGCGATCTCCTTTCTGGTCGGGGTGAACAAGGGCGGTCTTGTCGGGGGGGCTGTTCCTGCTATCTTGATGAATACGCCGGGCACGCCGGATGCGGCGGCAACCGCGCTGGACGGCTATCCGCTGGCGCAGCAAGGCAAGCCGCTCAAGGCGACAAAGATGGCGCTGTTTTCATCCATTACCGGCGATACGTTCAGCGATATCGTGTTGATCACGGTCTCTGCCCCGCTGGCTATTCTCGCGCTCAAAATGGGTCCGATTGAAATTTTTGCACTGATGATCTTCACCTTTTCCGTGCTTGCCGGTCTTATTGGCACGTCATTGATCAAAGGGATTATGGCGGCTGCTCTTGGCCTTTTGGTCGCCTCCATCGGCAGTGACCCGGAACACTTCACCCCCCGCCTGATGTTCGGCTATTGGGAGCTGTTTGACGGGCTTGCCCTGCCATCTGTCGCCATCGGGATGCTGGCAATCTCGGAAATTCTGCGCCGCATGACAGAGGCCCACGGCACCATGCGCGCCGCGATCACGCTGGACATGTCCGGTGATCCCGACGACCGCCGCGTGACATGGGCGGAATATTGGGGGTGCCGCTATACGATGCTGCGCGGGGCCACGATTGGCACCATTCTGGGCGCGCTGCCGGGGATCGGGTCAACGGCGGCGGCGTTCATGTCCTACGCCTTTGCCAAGGCCAGCGCAAAAGACCCCGACAGTTTTGGCAAAGGCAACCTGCACGGGATTGCGGCCACTGAATCCGCCAATTCTGCCGTGGTAGGCGCGAACCTGATCCCACTGCTGACGCTTGGCATTCCGGGGAGTGTCGGGGCGGCCCTGATCATCAGCGCGTTCATGATCCACGGCATGCAGCCCGGTCCGCTGCTCTTTGAGCAACAAGGCAGGTTGGTCTACGGCCTGTTCGGCGCGATGATCATGGCGAATTTCGTCAACCTCTGGGTGGGTCAGTTGGGTCTGCGTTTTTGGGTCAAGGTTGTCTCAGCGCCTGAATCGATCATATTTCCCTCGGCGCTGCTGCTGTGCTTTGTCGGTGTGTCGATGGCCACCAATGGTCTATTCGGGGTGGCAGTGATGCTGATTTTTGCGGTGCTGGGCTATCTGATGACCAGCTTTGGCTATTCCATCGTGATCTTTATCATCGCGTTCTTTCTGGGCCCGCGGTTTGAGAAATCGCTGGCTCAATCGCTGGCGCTGACCAAAGGCGATTTGTTCCTGATCTACCAAAGCCCGGTGGCATTGGCGTTGCTGATCTTGGCCGTCGTGTCGTTTTTCTGGTTCTTGTCGCGTGGCAAGAACGCCCAAGGATGATCCATTTGCCACTTTACTTGCGAGACCCTGAATGACCAAGAACGTCCTTTTCATCATGTGTGACCAATTGCGTGCCGATTATCTGGGGTGCGGCGGGCACCCGACCATCCGTACGCCCAATATTGACGCGCTGGCCGCACGCGGAGTGCAATTCAGCCAGTCTTACGTGCAGTCGCCCATCTGTGGCCCCAGCCGGATGAGCACATACACAGGCCGTTACATGCGCAGCCATGGTGCGACCTACAATCAGGTGCCGTTGCGCGTTGGCGAATGGACGCTTGGCGATCACCTGAACAGTTTTGGGGCGCGTGCCGTTCTGTGCGGCAAGACCCATGTACGGGCAGATATCGAAGGGATGAAGCGGCTGGGCATTGACCCCGCCAGTGCCAAGGGCCAGCATATTTCGGAAGGCGGGTTCGAGGTCTGGGACCGGCTTGATGGTTTGCATCCGCCCGGCACCCGCATGCCCAGTCATTACAATGACTATCTGCGCAAACACGGCATGGAGGGTGAAAGCCCTTGGCAGGATTGGGCGGCGTCCGTGGTGGATACGGATGGCACAGTCAAAGACGGCTGGCTGAACGAAAACGCGCATTTACCTGCCCGCGTTCCGGAAGAGCATTCGGAGACGGCCTATTCCACCAACCGCGCGATTGAGTTTATGGCACAAGCGGATGACCGGCCATGGTGCCTGCATCTGAGCTATATCAAGCCGCATTGGCCCATCGTCGCACCGGCCCCTTACCACAACATGTACAGTCCCGAAGATGTTGTGGTACCGGTATTACCAACGGCGGATCAGCCACTGCTGCATCCGGTTTACAAACACAACCAAAACCTCAGGTATTCGACGATCTATAATAAGCCCGGCGCGCGGGAAAAGGTGATTGCGACCTACATGGGGCCGATCACACAGATCGACGACCACATCGGGCGGCTGGTTGGCTGGCTTGAACAGGAGGATCGTCTGAAGGATACCATGATCATATTCACGTCTGATCATGGGGATTATCTGGGCGATCATAGCATGGGGGAGAAGCTCTATTTCCACGATGCGTCCGTGCGGGTGCCGCTGATCGTCTATGATCCTGATCCCAAGGCGGACGCCACGCGCGGCACCGTAGACGCACGCCTGACCGAAGCGATTGATCTGGTCCCGACGATTGTCGACGTGATGGGCGGCAGCGTTCAAAGCCACATTCTTGAGGGGAGGTCGTTATTGCCCCTGACGCGGGCGCAAGATGTCGCTTGGCGGGATTGTGTGTTCAGCGAGGCGGATTATAGCCAGACGCCGACACGTATCGCGCTGGATCAACCGGTTGCGGGTTGCGGGATGGTCATGGCCTATGACGGGCGATGGAAGTACGTATATTGTCAGGGGCAGCGGCCCATGCTCTTTGATTTGCAGACAGACCCGAATGAGTTCAACGATCTGGGTGCGGACCCTGATCTTGAGGCGGAACGCCAGCGCCTTGGCGCGCGGGTAGTGGAATGGGCGATGGCGGGGCGCAACCGCGTGACCCAATCCGACGCGTCTATCGCGCAGAGCGAGCCCGAGTTCATTCGCGGTATCCTGATCGGGTTTTGGGACCAGGCAGAACTGCAACAGGCGTTCGATAATCTTGACCCTAGTCCGACCAAACCACTCTGAACCCGTGGTGGGTGGTGGCGCTGTCGGGTGACGTGCCTGAACGCGCTGCAATCCTGTAGCGATAACAATAAGATGCGTGGCACAGAAACGACCCGCCTTTGGACAATTTATAGCCCTTGATCTGGGCCATTCTTGCGCGCACATCCTTTTTCAGAGACTTGATTGCAAACGCATCCGCCGTCCATTCCCAGACGTTCCCGACCACATTATAAAGCCCGTAACCGTTCGGCGCAAAAGACTGCGCAGGCGCGGTTGTGAGATAGCCATCCCGCGCTGTGTTGATATCGGGAAATTTCCCCTGCCAGATGTTGCAGGGGAAATGGTCGGTATCATTGGGTGGCGTGTGCCCCCACGGGAACGGCACGTCCCCCAAGCCGCCCCGTGCGGCGTGTTCCCATTCTGCCTCTGTCGGCAATCTGCCACCAACCCAACCGCAATAAGCCTGCGCATCGCGCCAAGACACCTGCACAACCGGGTGATCGGGGTGCCAATGGGCCGCCATTGTGCATGGCCCGTTCAGATCGCGCCAATTCGCACCATCAACCCGCCGCCACCATTCAACATCCACGACACCTTGGGTTGCGCCGATTGTTTCGGGCACCTGCGCCCAGAATACAAAGGACCAGCCAATTTGCTCGGCCTCGGTCACGTAGCCTGTCGCGTCCACGAATGCCTTGAATTGCGCATTGGTGACTGTTGTTGGCGCGATGAGAAACGGTTTGATCCGTTTGGTGCGCAGCGGCGTTTCGCCATCGTTCGGGATGCCGGGGCTCTGCGTGCCGATAAGGGCTTCACCCCCTGGGATCGGGACAGTTTCTCTTCTTGAGGCGTGCGGCCCACCAAAGGCGATACTGGTCTGCGGGCCTTGCGCTACTCCTTGTTGCGGGCGTTGTGGGGTGCAGCAGGTTTTGGGGGACACGTTGTTGCTCCGGAAGAGGAAGTAGGGCTTTATGGGTGTATAAGCGAGATCGGCTGGGGTGGCCAAGCTCTTGTCATAGAGCATTCGGTTGGCTCTTTTTTGGGTTGTTCTGCGGAAAAGCGGGATCAGCGTTTATCGCGTGACGCACTTTACTGGCCAGAGGGGTGAAAAAATATGAAACTGACGGTCCTTGGCTCTGGCTCTCCCGAGCCGCACGTGCGGCGCGCGTCCAGCGGGTATCTTTTGGAGGTCGGCGATGACTGCATTCTGTTTGATTGCGGCGGCGGCGTGTTTGACAATCTGATCCGCTCTGGCCGCAAACCTTCGGACGTCACACACCTGTTTTTTACCCATCTCCACAGCGACCACATGATGGACTATGCGCGGCTTGTGCATGCCGCATGGGACGAAGGCGGCGCGCCATTAAAAGTGTTCGGCCCGGCCCCGATTGCGCAGATCACAAACGCGTACTTTGGCCCCGATGGCCTGTTCGCGCATGATTTGCGCGCGAGAACCGAATTGATGCCCAGTCAAGCGGTTTGGAAGGCACGCGGCGGGACGTTGCCCCGCGCATGGCCGGAACCCGTCGTGACAGAGATTACCGGTGGGGATACCGTGAACGGGGAGACATGGTATGTGACCTCCTGCACCGTTCCCCACGCGCAGCCCGCGCTGGATTGCATGGCATTTGCGTTGGCCCACGCGGGTCGGAAATTTGTCTACTCTGGCGATGCGGGGCTATGCGATCAGCTCGAGGCGCTGTGTGCGGATGCGGATTTTCTTATCCACTGGTGTTACCGGCTGGACGGCGAGGTCGCAGACCCCGAGATGATGGGACTGACACCGACACCCTCCGAGATCGGGCAGATGGCGAAGCGTGCCGGTGTGCGACAATTGCTGTTGACGCATTTCCGCGTGCAGATGGATACGGCGGAGGGCCACGCGGCGGCACTTGCCGCCATGGCCGCGGCTTTTGAGGGGAAAAGCGGCGTTCTGGAGGATTTGCAGGTCTACCAAATCGGCTGATCCAGGCGTTGGCGGCTATTCGGCCATCTGCTTATCGACCTGCTGTTCCTCGTTGATCATGGCCTGCAACTGACGGCGGAACCGCAATTGGCCGCCGTCAATGGGCAGGTCGATGTGCGGTGAGGTTTTGTTGGACATGCCCTTTTGCACCTCGTTCAGAACGGCGCGGTCCTCTTCGAACGCGTGCTGCACGTCTTGGGTCATCATGCGCGATAACGCCTCATCCTGCGGACGGATATTGCGCAACTGGAACCAGTAATACCGGGTTTCACTTTCTGTCGTGGGCGTCATGAAATTAAAGCTGTCCATGATGAATGTGTTTTCGTGCAACGGACCATCCTGTCCCCCCGTACCCGCCGGGGTGAAAACCGCACGGATCAACGCGTGGCTGGGAAAGCGGACCTCGTAGTGTTGCAAGCGGTCGCAATTGCCCTCGAACTCAACGACCTTTTTGTAAAAGGGTGCGGGTTCATGGTCCATCATCCAGCGGTGTACGATCACACCCTGATCGGTTTTGGTCACGCGCAGGGGCGTGTCTTTGGTGGCGGCAGCGGCAAAGCTGCTTTGGTGGACCCAAGCGACATGCGTCGGGTCCAACAGATTGTCGCACATCAGCAGGTAGTTGCAGGCCAGCTCCATCGCGTCGCCACGGTTGATGCCCCATTCAGGATTGTCGTAATTCTCGATCTCGAAAATGTCGTTGACGTCTGCAAGGGCAGGGTTGCCCATCCAGATCCAGACCAACCCGTATTTCTCATGCAGCGGATAGGCGTGGACCTTGGCGTTTGATGGAATACGCCCCGTTCCCGGTGCCCAGACGCATTGCCCGGCACAATCAAATGTCAGACCGTGGTATCCGCACTCAACGGTATCACCCTTGATCCGTCCCTTGGAGAGCGGCAGCTTGCGGTGTGGACAGGCGTCTTCCAGACCGACCAGTTCCCCCGCCTCGGATCGGAAAGCGCAGATTTTTTCGCCCAGTACAACGATCTGCTGCAAATCGCGGGTGATCTCGTGATCCCACGCAGCGACGTACCAAGCGTTTTTTAGAAACATAGCTTTTTTCCTGTGCCTTACAGTTCATGCGTTAGACCGAGTCAAACGGGCTTTGCCCCGAACGTCCAGCCCAATCTGCACAGGCGACCTTGCCCGAGACGTCTATGCCGTCAAGACGTTCTCGGCAGCTTCCAATGCGCCCTCAAGATAGCCGCCAAATTCAGGTGCAACCTCGGTTCCCGCAAACATCAGCGCACCGCCCCAAAGGTTTGCCATGTCCGCTGGCAAGGCATAGGTCGGATGCGCATAGAGCGGGGCGAGGTCGGCCTTGGTCGACGTGCGCGGGTCAGTTGCCCAATCCTTGATAAACAGCGCCGCGGGGTTTGCGGCGGCAGGGCCAAACAGCCTTCCCAACTGGGCCTTGACTTGGTCGGACAACTGCTCGACGTCTCCGCGCGCCTGTGGCGGCACCCCGATAAAGCCGAACAATGCGTAAGGGCCGCTGTGCGCGGGTGACGCATCGTGGATTTCGACCATCGGACCCATCCGGCTGATCGCGTCGCCAGACAGACCTGCATCGCGCCAGAACGGTGTGTCATAGACCGCCATTGCCTTTGCTTGACCGGCCATCCACGTCGGTACGTTCTGCATCGTCTGAAGGGTCTTGGGCGGCAGCGCTGGCACATAATTGAAGGTGGCCGCCACACGCGGCGGCAAGGCAAGAACAACGCGGTCTGCGCGCAGTTTTTCGCCATCTGACAAATGCGCAGTCACACCTGTGTCTGATCGGTGCAGCGCAGCAACCTGTGCATTCATCCGCTTTAGGTTCGCAGGCAATCTGTTCGCCAACGCATCCGTCAGCGCCGTGAACCCGCCCTGCACGCGCCATGATCCCTGCATGGAGGCATGGCCGCGCCCGCGCTGGACCTGACCCTGTTCATCCTCAAATGTAAGGATGCCGTCTGAATGCTGCTCAAACCGTTCCAATCCCAAACGGTTCACAAGTGCATCCATGCGCGGCTGTCCGGGCCAGAACCATGCGGGGCCCATGTCAAAATGCGCGGACCCCTGTTGCATCGTCATGATCCGCCCGCCAAAGCGGTTCCGGGCCTCGACAATAAGATAATCCTCACCAAGCGTTTGCAGCGCTTCGGCAAGGGCAAGGCCGGACAGGCCGCCACCGATAATCAGTGTTTTCATGTTGCGGGGCCTCTTGCGTGCAAACTAGACTGCGGGCGGTTTCGCATGCGGCAGATGCCCTGTCTTGATCCAAAGCTTTGCACCGTCGGCACCCGCAGTCACACGTAGTGTCTCGCCTTCAGGCAGACGCAGCCAAGCGCCTGTGCCAAGTGTCATACCGGCCTCCTCAACCGATCCCGAAATGACCAAGGCTTCAATCCCGCCATTGTCGTCCTTGATCAGTGTCGCATTTGAATCCAGCGCGTGGAATGTCACAACCTCCTGTGCATCTTGGTGCAGGAGGGCAGTCGCTATGCTATCTACAGGCGCGCCCAATTCCGCCATCATATCCTTGCGAAACTGGGTGCGGTCAGCCATGTCAAACTGCCACAGCTTGACGAAAATCGTGCAGCCGGGCGCGGAGCCGGGTGTGTGCGATGTGGTCGGTGGATTGCGCACATAAGTGCCCGCCGGATAATCCCCGTGTTCGTCCTGAAATACACCATCAAGGACGATGAATTCTTCGCCGCCCGTGTGGGTATGGGCAGAAAACGTGCTGCCGGGTGCATAGCGCACGATGCTGGTGGCGCGCGCCACTTCGCCGCCGATCCGGTCCAGCATGCGGCGGTCCACGCCGGCCATCGGCGACGGGATCCAATCAATCTGATCAGAGTGCACGACGACGCGGGTATCAAAATCTGCGTTCAGGTCCATGGGGTGCCTTTCTGTGCAATGTTGGCCGCTGGCGCGCGGTCTCTTCCTAAGCGGTGTTGGTCAATGCTGGCAATGTGTGCGCGCGGATGAGGCTGTGCTTTCACGCTGATGTGAAACGGACGATTAACGCAAACCACCGATTTCCTGCCGTGCAATGCGCGCCGCAACGAAAAGCGCAATCACCCAACCCGTACTGACGGCAATGCCGATGCCAAGCCAGACACCCCAGACATCCATGCCCACGACCCCGACCAGCAACCAGACGAAAAACGCGACGCCAAATCCCTGACGGTAGATGGATATCCATAATGTCCACACGGGCCGTTTAAGGGCTTGCAGCAAAGAGTTGATCGAAAAGAGCATCATATAAAGAATGAACAGGAAACTATCGACGCGCAGATAGCTGATGCCAACGTCGATGACGGGCCGGTCGTCGGTAAACAGCGACATTGCCATTCCGCCGCCGAACCATAGGATGGGTGCGGCACCAATGGTCATGACAAACCCCAGTTTCCAGCAGAACCAGACCGCTTCGCGCACCCGGTCGAAATGCCCCGCGCCAAAGTTCTGTGCCGCGATGGGCAAAAGTGCGCCAGTCATACCAAGGACCGGCAACAGCAAAATCTGTTCGATCCTGAGTGCGATACCGTAGGC
>JAFMHE010000131.1 GCA_017854675.1 Paracoccaceae bacterium
CCTGTACCGCCGTCAATATAGTCGTTGCCCAGTTCGCCCCGGATGGTGTCGTTGCCCGCGTAGCCATAGATCGTATCGTCTATGCCATCCGCGCCATCAATGATGTCGCCCTGTGCGTCCACATAGCCTGACGTCATTGAATCGTTGCCTGCGGTGCCGTCGACCGGATCGCTTGTCAGTGGTGGTGGCAGGTCCAGCGTTTCGATCTCGCTGAAGTTTACAGTAACCCAGTCACCCGGAGCGTTTTGGACCTGAACCGAACCAGACGTGCTGTTTGCATCGGCGTCAGGGGTCTGGAACAGGTTTTGATAGGCCGTAAAGTCGCTCAGATCGAGCGTATCACTGTCGGTCCCGCCGTCGCCACCAATGACTGTGACAACAGCGCCGTCTGCATAACTTGCGGCCGTGAGCACGATTGTATCCGCGCCATCGCCTGTGTTGACACTGTCGTTGCCGCCGGTCAGGCTGACAAAATCATCGCCGGTATCGCCATAGATGACGTCATCGCCGGTGCCGCCATAGAGAAAATCGTCGCCGATGCCGCCCGAAATGAAATCATTGCCGCTGTCGCCATAAATGACATCGTCATCAGCCCCGCCAAAGAGCACGTCATTGTCGGCGCCACCGGTGATGTAGTCATTGCCACTGTCACCGTAAATGACATCGTCGCCAGCTTCCCCCGAGAGAAAATCATTGCCAGCGCCACCATAAACGGTGTCATTCCCGACGCCGGCAAAGACCCGGTCGACCCCGTCACCCGCAAGGACACTGTCATCGTTGTTACCTGCAAGGTTGTCATTCGCGTCGATCATGTCGCCTTCGGGATCGCCCGAATAAGAGGCGTCGATGGTATCGTTGCCCGAGGTGCCTTCGACGATATAGTTCAACGCAGCGGCCGCAGGCGCGAGCGTTACAGTATCGTCTGAACTTATCTCGTTCGCGGGCAGAATTTCGGTGTCGCCGACCGCTTCTGTGACAATCTGGGTGATGTTGGCGTAGTCGCCGTATCCGTCGATTGGCAGGATGAAATTGAGCGTGTTGCCCGATCCATCGGTAAGTTGCAGGCCCAATGCCTTGGCTGTCGCGGTTGAACTGCCTTCGTTGTAGGTGATCCGCATCGAGACTTCGAGCGTTTTGCTAACTGAATAGTTGATGCCGTCAATCGTTGCTTTGTCATCGACCTGAACGCCGCTCAGGGATGCGACATCAAAGGAAATCGGATCATCGACCCTAACCAGATCGTCGTCCGCAGTGGTCAGCGTGTCACCATCAGCGAAAGGTGCATTGGTACGGATGGCGTCATAGATGGACAGTTGACCAGCCTTACCAGGAATACCCATGGCCATGAGTTGTTCGTCAGAGGAGACTTCTTTGGGGTCCACCCCCCAAAGTGTAATGCTGTCCCCGCTCGGAAATTGCAGAACCGCGTCGCCTGTACCATCGCCGATTGTATCCGTGACGACGACATCGTCGACATCGACAGGGTTACCAGAGCCGTCGGTCAGCCCTGAGACGTCAACCTTGTCGACAGATGTATATGTTCCGCCGGCCTCAAGCTTTGGTATCTCAAACCCCTCAATAGAGTCGTTGCCAAAGCCGTTTGTGAGGACAAGAGTATCGGCATCGCCATCCGCTGTCGCACCCTTTTCATCAACACCGAGCGAGATAAGGTCATCGCCCTGACCGCCCGTGACGGTGTCAGCACCCTGTCCAGCGTCCAGAATCAGGCCAACTGACGATTTCTCGGCGTTGATCGTATCCGCACCACGGCCCGTCAGAATATGTTCGATTTCGCTGAACTGAACGGTATTTTTACCGTCCGACATCATACCCGTCTCGTCCCCGTCAAAGACGACGCTCAGGTCGGATGTGTTGTTCTGGGCATCAATGACATCGCCGTTGTCTTTGCCTGCAGCGATTTCTTCGGGTGTGGCTTTCTGGGTTGCCGTTTCATCAAATGTACGCGGGCTGGTGGTTGAGCGCGTTTCAACCAGCGATCCCTTTTCATCGAAGGTTTCCACTGTGACGGTTTCTGCGCGCGCCTTTTCGTCATAGCTGGTGGTGGTTCGGAGCGTCCCACCCGTCTTGGGATCGCTTTCGGTGCGCACTGTATCTGCTTCAGCCGCGTTGGGGTCTTTTCCGGTGCCGACGCTTGGCGCTTCGGCATAGGTTGTGTCGCCGGTGCTGCCGCCATTGACGGTGTCGCTGCCTTCTATAGTGTCAAAGACAAAGCGGTCATTGCCTTCACCGCCATAAAGCGCGTCATTGCCCGCGCCGCCGACGATTGTATCATCGCCTGCATTGCCGTAGATGATGTCATCGTCACCGCCGCCCGAGACAAAGTCATCACCCGCACCCGCCGAAATGGTATCGTTGCCAAGATCGCCGAAAATCTGGTCGTCGGCTGCTGTGCCTTCGAGTGCTTCGGGTTTTTCTGTGCCATCAATCCGGGCCATAGGTGTTCTCGCGCAAATATTTGAATACCGTTGAGAAATCCCAATAGATCACGGTTTAATTAACTTCATCCCGAGGCAGAAATGTGTTGATTTGCTGGTATTGTGGCTTTTTTGTGGGCGGTTTTCGTCTGGCATGAACAGCAATAGCCGCACATGATGTGCGGCTATGCGTGTCACCTGGAGGAGATACTCTGGTTGGTTTAAGGGTGATCCACCCGTTGCCAGATCGTTTGGAAATCCTGCGCAAAAGCGGCGGTCATTTCGGGCGAATTGCGAAATAGCAACCGATGATCCGCGTGCCGCGCTGCCGCGTCTTCGGTCATGTTCGCGGTGCCGGTTACGACTGTGTCGTCCATAGGTGCAACGATATATTTTTGATGCATCCGGCGGTTCGTCGTACAGATTTCGATGGGCAGGTCTTTCTGGTTCGCATGGCGCGCAAGACGCTGAGCCGTGTCTTTGCTCAATGTGCCATCCAGCAGAACCCGCAGTTTGCACCCGCGCTGGGCCGCTTCAAGCAATGCTGTGAACTCGGGCGCGCGCGGTGACATAGCGTACATCGCCACGTCAATTCTGTGCCCGGACGGGACCGACCGGATGGCCTCAAGCGCGATAGAATTAATTGTTACCGGCGCGGGTTTGCGTGTCCCCGAGGGCCGCAGCAGGTCAAGCTTTTTGGCCGCATTGCGTGGCGAAAATCCGTAATGCGGTTGGGTCGCGGCCATGTAGCGACCTGAAAACGCAGGAACTATATTGCAATGCTCTATCATTTGGGAGGCGGCTGTCACGAATGATTTTTCTGGATGGCCTCTAAGTTCTTCCAAGGTGGTCTTGTCGGTCAGATCGGCACCTTTGGACACCATGTCGCGCGCCCGTTCAGCGAATGCCGAGGAAAGTGTGATTGGCATGGTCGCGTCATCACAATCCCAAAGGGCGTCCAGTTCATCCGTGAACGCGTCAAGCGTTGCAGCAGTGTCATCTGAACGCTCAAGCAGGAGCGTGTTCTCGTAGGCGCGGCTGCCTCTGTTGGACCAGTTGAAGCTGCCCAGAACCATCCGTTCCGTCACGCCTTGCAGAACCACACCAAGCGTTTTGTGATGCAGCATGCCTTGGCTTTGCAGATACCCCCAACGCACTTCTCCAATTTCTGGATCGCGGAAATAGGGCGCATCGGCCTTGATCCGGACGGTCAGGTCATCGCGGTCCAGATCAGCCAGATAGCGGACCACGCTGGCGGACGCTTTGGCCCCTTGTCCCCAATCGGCTAGGATACGGACGTGCGCTTGCGGTGTGGTGTCCAGAAAGGTGATCAGCGCCTTGGCAATCGTCTTGTCGGTGAAAGCAAAACACATGATATCAAGCCGCGCCCGCCGCCCGCTGTGCCAAGACTGCACCGATGCGTTCTCGATCTCTTGCAGGATCAGAGCGCGGTGCGCAGTACCGCCATCTATGCTTGTGAAGACTGCTTTGTTCATTGTGAAAACCGCTCTGTTCTGTTTGTCTGGTGGCGTTCTCACAGAAAATTATGGCGTAATCCGCGGCACAAAAACGGTATTAAAATGACTTTGCTTCAACCTATAGGTGAACGGTGTGCGGACAGACGTCCACCACACAACCAAATCAGGTGATGGGCATTATTGGTGCGCCGGTACGTGACAGACGTGGCAAAAGGCGCCTGCATGAAAAGACCACGCGCGCGCCTCATTCGCGTCAATTTGCGCGGGCATACCATCCTCACAGAAGGACAATGATACGCTCTTAGCGGCGTGGTCAAAGTAGAGGTCCGCAATGCCCGCCTTAGGGTCTGCATTGTGGACCACCTTCTTGTTTTCATTATAAAAAAGGCAGTTAGTTCTAAGCCCTGAACAAGCGTCCCATCTGCGTGTGGTCGACACTGAAACCGCCGATTTGCCCCAAGTGCCAGGCCAGTACCTGATTGCTGGACAAGACCGGCTTGCCGGTTGCATCCTCAATGGCTGCAATAACATCCAGCGTGCGCAGATTGGTACAGCTCAAGAAAATAGCATCGCAATCAGAAGATTTGCCCATTTCGATGGCGGCACGGCGCAGCGCGTCTGGCGAAATGCGCACGACACGTTCCTCTACCGGTTCCTCAAAACTGGCGAAATCGCACACGTTGATCTTTGCCGCCTGCATCACGTCGATCAGGCGGTCCGAAACATCTGCCGTATAGGGGCTGATCAGGCCGATGTTGTTGCATTTCAGGTGCTTGCAGGCCGCGATCAAGGCCGACACCGGCTCTGTCACGTGCTCTGTTTGAACGCCCACCTTGATACGTGCGGCTACGGATGTCGCACCAATATGGGCCGAGGCAGAGGTGCACCCATACCCGACAGCCGCGAAACTGCCCGCGCGTGGCAAGAGGGACGCGGCGCGCGTCAACTCAGGTTCCATCGCGCGCAGGGTATCGGGTGTTACCGTGACACTGGACGGCACACGCGTGACCAGCATGTCGACGTCTGCGGGCAACAGCCGTCGCATGTCATGTTCAAGCGTTTCATCAGATTGCAGGACGATCAGTCCGATCCGCGTGGGCAGCGCGCCGATCAACGTGTAGGGGAGGGCCATCATAATGTCCTTATGCTGCTGTCTTGCGGTGTTGACAGATAGGTCGCGCCATTTGCGCCGATGACGATGTTTTCCTCATGGACCATGATTTTGCCGTTCCCCAGATCGACACAAGGCTCAAGCGTCAGGACCATGCCTGCCTCCAGCGGCGTATGATCTGCCGCGATGATAGAGGGCCATTCGGTCAGTTGCATGCCCAAGCCGTGGCCCAACCTGCCGGCGTCTTGTACCGCCCCGTCGGGGTTGGTCACGGCGTTCATGGCGTGAAAGAGATCAGATATCACCGCGCCGGGTTTGGCAATCTCGAAGGCGGCATGCGTGGCGTCGATCAGTCGGTCATGTGCGGTCTGCACGGCCATAGCGGCGGGGCCAATGCTAAAGTTGCGGTCGAAATCGCAAAAATACCCGTCCCAGACCAATCCGGTATCCAGCATCAGCACGTCGCCCGTCTGCAAAGGATCGT
Source organism: Paracoccaceae bacterium (assembly GCA_017854675.1). Lineage (GTDB taxonomy): Bacteria > Pseudomonadota > Alphaproteobacteria > Rhodobacterales > Rhodobacteraceae > Sulfitobacter. The sequence continues at coordinate 5,509 of JAFMHE010000131.1, forward strand.
CTGAAGCGGGCGAGATCACATCGCCGTAGCCGCCCGCATCAGCGCCGCCTGCCAAATAGGGCACCCAATCCGCGCCTTCCATCAGACACATCGCCTGAAACGACCGGAACACTTGTGACAAGGGCGCGCCCGCGCGGGCAAATTCATCCACACGGTCAAAGGCACGATCTGCAATACCTGCGGCGTGCTCGATCTTGGCGACTTCATTTGTTGATTTGATCATCCGCAGACGGCGCGTGATCTGCGCATCGCCCGCCAGCGTTCTGTCGCCCAGCAGGGTTTGCAACCTTTGCAGGTCCGCACGCGGCATGCGGGCGTGGCTTTCCATTTGATCGGCCATGCCGAATGCGCCGCCTACTGGGACAACTTCGCGCAGGGCGTCTGCCAGCAAACCGATACCGTCATCCACATAATCTGGCGCTTGCCATGTCCGGATATCCGCGACCCATGTCTGGCGCATCAGATGCGCACCGATAGAAGGAATGACAGCGATAGGCGTGCCGCTGGCGGGCACAATCACAAACCAGGGGCGCGTGGGGCTTTCCCAAAAGCGGGTCAGAAAGCCGGTGTAATACCGCACTTCAGGCTCAGCGGTCAGCAGCAGCGCAGACAGGCCCGCCTGTGCCATCAAGCGTTGCGCCGTTGCCGTGCGGGTCTGAAATTCGCTTGTGGGAAATCCCCGGGCAGGTGCCTGTATCACGTTGCTTCCTCGCTCAGGATCACCATGACGCGGGCGTCTGGCGACAGACCCAATGCGCCGGGATCAGCCTGTGCGGCCAACAGCCCCGAAAAACCGCCCGCGCCGGACGGGGTTGAGGGCAAACCAGCCGCCGCACATGCTTCACTGCCTGCGGCACCCTCCGCTTCGCTGATCAGCATGAAATCATCCGCATCACGCGCCAGCCCCTTCAGCGCGATCAGCGAGGGTTCTTTGCAATCAAGCCGCCCCATGTCTGAACTTGGTCCTTCGGTGATCTGCGCACTGCCCGCCGCGATGGACGCAAAAAGGGCAGGGGCCGCATCCGGTTCAACAACGATGATGCGGGGCGCGTCGCCCCAGCATTGCCGCGCATAGACCGCACAGGCCGCGGCCAGACCGCCGACACCGGCTTGCAAAAAGATATGCGTGGGCGTTTCGGGCATTTGTGCGGCGGCCTCTTGCATCAAAACCAGATAGCCTTCCATCAACGTATGAGGGCGCTCAAAATATCCGGGCCACGAACTGTCTGACAGCAAGACCCAATTGTTTTCTACGGCGGCCTCCGCTGCGCCCTGCATCGACGCCTCATAGACAGCACCATGCCTGCGCACTTGTGCGCCGATACCGCGCAGGCGCTGGGCAAAGGCTTCGGGCACCGTTTCGGCCAGATAAATGACCGCATGCGCGCCGAAGGCTTGCGCACCAGCCGCAACCGAAAGCCCGTGGTTGCCCGCACTCGCGGTGACATAGGTCTGGCCTTTTGCTGCGCCGGTTTCAGCATCACGCGCAATGACATATGCCGCCCCCAGCGCCTTGAAACTGCCAAGGCCCATGCGCCCACGCTCATCTTTGACATAGACTTTCGCAACGCCGGTTTGATCGGCAAGCGCGGCGGCGTCGATCAAAGGCGTTTCGGCAGCGGCAGGGCACCGCGTCAGCAAGGCCTGCGGCCGTGCCGCATCGTCGCTGGGATAAGGAACGTCAGCAAGGGCGGCAGCGATTGCTTGGGCATGAGCGGGTGTTTTGTGCAAAATCTTCATGACTTAGGGCTATCAGGTCACAGCGATAATCCAAGCCTGTTTGCGTCGCACGATGGGTTTTTCGCGGTCCGGATCAATCCCAAATCTCGCTATATATCGCGACTATCTCTTGGGCGGTTGGCACGCGCGGATTGTTCTGCGGGGATCCTGACGCCAACGCTTGGTCGGCCATCAGGGGCAACGCGTCAAAATAACGGCCTCTGTCCAACCCGTAAGCGCGGGGCGAGGGCACGGCCAGATCGTCATTCAGGCGGTGCAACGCCTCGACCAGCTTGGTGCAGGCGTTTGCATCGCTGTCGCTGTCGGTAGCCATCCCCATAACTCGTGCGCAAGTGGCATAGCGGGTCGGGGCAGCGGCGGTGGAAAAACCAGTGACAGCAGGCAATAGCATGGCATTGGACAACCCATGCGCAACATGGAAATGCGCTCCGATCGGTCGGCTCATGCCGTGGACCATTGCCACGGACGCGTTTGAAAACGCCATGCCCGCCTGTGCCGCACCCAGCATCAGCGCCTCACGCGCGGTCGCATCATCGGGCGTCATGTAAGCGCGCCGCACGTTATGGGCGATCAACGGCATGGCCGACAGGGCAAATGCGTCCGTATAGGCAAAGGCCTTTTTGCTGACGTAGGCCTCAATCGCGTGGGTCAGGCTGTCAACGGCGGTGTCTGCGGTGATGCGCGCGGGCTTTGTCACCGTGAATTGCCAATCAATCAGCGCCGCTGTCGCCACAAATGCCAGACCTGACAGGTTGTATTTCTCGACCAGCTTGGTGTCGGTGATCACGCACCAGCGCGTCAGTTCCGAGCCTGTACCGCCCGTTGTGGGGATTGCGATGATCGGCACGCCGCAGAGATCCAGTTGGGCGGGGGCCTTGTGTTCGCGGACATGGCCGGGCGTGGCTGACATCGCAGATATCGCCTTGGCCAGATCCATAGGGCTGCCGCCGCCAAAGCCGATCACGCAGTCAAAATCTCCAGCCTGAAATGCGGCTAAACCCTCTTCCATACAGGTATCGGTCGGGTCTTCAACAGTTCCGTCAAAGACGCCCCATTTCAGGTCCGCTTGCGCCAGAACATCTGTCAGGGTTTGGACATGACCCAATGCCACAAGGGTCTTGTCGGTCACGATCAGGGGACGCGCCACGCCAAGTTGCGCCATAACCTCTGCGGTTTCACGTACCACGCCGCCACCGATACGGATGATACCGGGGGATTGAACGCGGCCAATTGAAAGTGTCATCGGGGGGCTCCGGTGTTAGGGGTGTCTGGACGTGCCAGAGTGATCTGCAAAAGTTGCCGGAACACAAGTAATGATGTTACCACGCTGACACGGGCGGTTCCAGATCGGCTTGGCCCGTGGGCACAATTGACGCGGAAACTTTGCTGATGAAAACAAGTTGCAATACACCGCCAGATCGCCTTTGCTTGGCTCATCAATCAATAAAAAACACTTTGGGAGAATAATCACCATGAAACGCTTCTTTGCGACAACAGCGCTTGCGCTGACACTTGGAACATCTGTGGCCGCTGCGGGCTGCGAAAAAGTCACCTTTTCCGACGTAGGCTGGACCGACATCACCGCAACCACGGCGGCAGCTTCTGTTATACTGGATGCGCTGGGCTATGAGACAGAGACGAAAATTCTATCTGTGCCAGTCACTTACACCTCGATGGCAGCCGGTGACATCGACGTATTCCTAGGCAACTGGATGCCAACGATGGAGGCAGACATCGCCCCTTACCGTGAGGCGGGCACAGTCGACACCGTGCGCGCGAACCTGCAAGGCGCGAAATACACGCTGGCCGTAAACAAGGCCGCCGCCGACTTGGGCATCACGTCATTTGCCGCGATTGCCGCCAACGCCGAGGCGCTGGATGGCAAGATTTATGGCATCGAGGCAGGCAACGACGGCAACCGCCTGATCCAGTCGATGATCGACGGCAATGCCTTTGATCTGGCAGAGTTCGAGGTCGTCGAATCCTCAGAGCAGGGCATGCTTGCGCAGGTTCAGCGGCTGACCCGCAAGGGCGATCCCATTGTATTTTTGGGTTGGGAACCCCACCCGATGAACGCCAATTTTGAGCTGACCTACCTTGAGGGAGGCGATGATTTCTTTGGTCCTGATCTGGGCGGTGCAACGGTTTATACCAACACCCGCGCTGGTTATTCTGCGGAATGCCCGAATGTCGGCGCGTTGCTCGGGAATATGGAATTCACCTTGGCGATGGAGAACGAAATCATGGGTGCGATCCTTGATGATGGCCAAGACCCCGAAGAGGCGGCAGCCGCATGGATCAAGGCAAACCCCGCCGCACTTGACGCTTGGCTGGCAGGCGTGACCACCGTTGATGGTGGTGATGCAATGGCCGCGGCCAAGGCTGCGATGCAGTAAGCACTCTGATGACGTGACCAATGCCCGCCCCTTCATGCAGGGGGCGGGCTTTTTTGACAGAATT
>JAFMHE010000132.1 GCA_017854675.1 Paracoccaceae bacterium
TGCGCTTGGCAAGGTCCAGCTCGCCTTTGGCTGCGTTGAGCATTGCGTCGAATTCAGGACGCTTCCAACGGGTGTCGTTCCAGTCTGCGGTGGACAGATAGGCTGTGGAATACATCTGGTCCTGAACCGGACGACCACCCCAATAGGAGGCACAGAAGGGCTGCACGTTCCAGACTTCAGACCAGTAGCCGTCGTTTGGCTCACGCTTGATTTCCAGTGGGATACCAGCGGCTTGCGCTGTCTGCTGAAAGAGCGCTGCCGCATCAACGGCACCCGGGAACGCGCCGTCTGCAACGCGCAGAATGATCGGGGAACCGTCGTGGCCTGATTTCGCGTAATGCTCTTTTGCCTTCTCGATGGAATGCTCGCGCTGGGTGATGGAGGCGTCAAACAGCGGGTAGGACGCGTTGATCGGGAAATCGTTACCGATGGAACCGTATCCGCGCAGGATTTTGTCGACCATTTCTTCACGGTTGATGGCATATTTGAGCGCCAGCATCACTTCGTTGTTGTCGAAGGGGGCAGTGTCTTTGTGGGCGATGAACACATAGTGGCCACGACCGGATGCAGACTGCACGCTCAGGTTTGGTGCGCGGTCCAGCAGGGCGGCGACCTTGGGGTCAACACGGTTGATGATAGAGACCTGACCGGACTGCAAGGCAGCAGTACGTGCAGTTGCATCGTTCAACACCAGCTGTTCGATTTCATCGGCCCAGCCACGGTTCTCGGAATCCCAGTAATCGTCGCGGCGCTTGTAGGCATGACGCACACCCGGCTCGTCGATTTCAAGGGTATAGGCACCGGTGCCGATTGCAGCACCCGGATCATCCATGCCGCCACCGGGTTGGATCATCAGGTGATAATCCGCCATCAGGTAAGGCAAGTCGGCGTTTGGCGTGTCGAGGTTCACAATAAAGTTGTCGCCATCGACTTTCATCTCGGCGATGCCTTGCATGATGCCAAGCGCGCCAGATTTGCTGTCCTCGTTTGAGTGACGCTGCATGGTTTTCAGCACGTCGTCAGGCGTCATGTCTTTGCCGTTAGAGAACGGGATGCCTTTGCGGATTTTGAAAACCCACTGCTGGGCGTTGGCAGAAGCTTCCACGCTTTCGGCCATGCGGAAGTCGATCTCGCCTTCGGCGTCGACTTCTACCAGCAATTCGCCCCATGCGCGCAAGTTGTTGAGCGGCACTTCGGATGCGGTCAATGCGGGGTCTTGGGTGTTTGTGCTTTCGCCACCGGAAGAACCGATGCGCATCATGCCGCCACGCTTGGGCGTCTCATGGGCGTCAGCAGCAGCGCTTTCGGCGAGCATTGTGTTGGCAACCGCGGCGGTAACGCCAAGGGCTGCGGCACGTCCGACAAATTCGCGGCGTGTCATCAGACCCTTTGCGACGTCGGCGGTCATATTCTTGAGTTGTTCGTTCATTTAGATGGTCTCCCGGTTGGTGCGGCCACTTGGCGTGACCTTTTATTGATTGATGAATCAAGTTTGCGCATTTCAGCCCTGCTCGCAAGCGTTAATACACCGGTTTTTGTAACGCCGGTGTTACATGTGGTCCCTTGGGACGCTGTCCTTCACGTCGCGGGCGTAGATCAGCGCGCCGTTCTCATAAGCCTCGATCCGCGCTGTCAGGTGGAAATGCGTGGCGTCCGATGTCATCTCGCAACGGGCCTCGGTGCGCAGGATGATGTCGTCGCGCTCAATTTCATCGGTCCAATGGCAGGTGCCTTGTGCGCTAAGCGGATCGTCAGGGTGGATGCGCCAACGTTCGCGGGCAACCGAGCCTGCGATCAGGCCATGTTCGGCATCGCGCACTTTGCCAAAATCGTCTTCGATGACCAGATCGACGTGGCCAGTGACCATATCGGTCTCCTGTCGCCGCACGTGGTTTTCAGGGCGCAAGGTTTCGGTCTGCCATGGGTCCGCAGCGGTGGGTGGTTCGAAAAAGTGTTCGTCCCCGCCCGCGGTGGGGCGTTGGGGCAGGGCGATTTTGCCTGCACTCAACGCAAGGTTGGTTTTCGCGGGTGATGGCCAGATCATCGGCCAATAGCTGTCAGAGATCGACACGCGCAAGAGGTGGCCTGCGGGCACGCGGTAGGCGATGTGATCGAGGGTGAATGTGATTTCTTCGGCTGTTCCCGGCGTCATCGCGGTTGGTGTGGCCGCGCTCTGACGGTGGCTCAGGTTCATAACGCCATAGCTGATGCGCGTCGCTGCCCCGTCGGGATGGATGTGGTTCAGACGCACGGCAATCTGCGCCTGCGGGCGGTCGGACGTCAGCGTAAACGTGACGCGCGGCGCGCCGACGATGTCCATGTCTGCGGCGAGGGGCCCAGAATCAAATGTCGTGGACAACGCGTCATCGCGCCGCTGATCTCCGGGCAATTCAGGGCCAAGCCAGATGGCGCAATATTCGCCCGCATCCGCGCCGCAATGCGCCGGAGACGAGATGTTTTGCGTCAGCATGCCGGTTGTGGGCATAAGCCCTGTGTCCGTCAGGTGCAGTGTTTCGGTCGCCAGATGGCTGGTCGCGCCAGTTTGTTCAGCAATCCAACGGCCGGGGCGTTCGGTGTACCATGCAGCCGGGCGCACGCCGTCCATCAGATAGGCACGGTAATCGGGGTCATCCGTCACGCCGGTGTCTATGCCTTTCAGCCAGTGATCCCACCAGCGCAGCGCTTCTTGCAGAAAACCGATGCGCGGTTCGGGCACCGCGAAATGAGGATATTTGTGAACCCATGGCCCCACAATGCCTTTGGCATCCGGCAACGCCTCGACCAATTGGGGGACGGCGTTTTTATAGGCATCGCCCCAGCCACCGATGGCAAGAACCTTCGCTTTGATATTTGAATAGTCCTCAATCACCGATCCGTGCTGCCAATAGGCATCGCGCCGTTGGTGGTTCAGCCAAGTTGTAGGCAGGAACGGTTCGGCCTCAAGCCGCTGCAGCCACATCTCGCGCCAGTTGGCCCGCAGGGCAGGGTCGGGGGCGCGCGACGAATAGGACCACATGGTCGCGCCCCAGCCCAAGTTTTCGTTCAAGAGGCAGCCGCCTTTGTAATGGATGTCATCAGCAAAGCGGTCGACGGTAGAGCACAACGTGATCACCGCCTTGAGCGGTTCAGGTGCCAGGGCCGCAACCTGCAGGCCGTTGAACCCGCCCCAGCTGATGCCCATCATACCGACGCTGCCATTGCACCAGTCCTGCGCTGCAAGCCAGTTGATCACCTCGACCGCATCAGCGTGTTCCTGGGCGGTATATTCGTCCTCCATCACCCCTTCGCTGTCGCCATTGCCACGCATGTCAACACGGAGACAGGCATAGCCGCGCGCTGCAAACCACGGATGGGTCAGGGCGTCGCGTGCGCAGGTGCCATCGCGTTTGCGGTAGGGCAAATATTCAAGGATCACCGGCACCGGAACGCTGGTTTCAGGGCGCCAGATGCGCGCAGAAAGCCGCGTGCCATCGGCCATAATGATGCCCAGATCCGGGCTTTCGGTTACGCCAAAGCGGCTGTTTTGCAGGTCATTCATGCCCCGAAGGTCTTGTGCATCATAGATTTTGTCAACTGTTGCATCTGTGCACCGTTGGTGTTCGCGGTGCGATAAAATATGAGTCAACTGAATCCGCTTGCTGGCACCTGCGCATCTTGAAGCCCCACACAGGTACAATTCTAGCGCGAAAGGGAAAGCTGGAATAACTCTCCCCTTTATTTTGTGTCTAATTTGTGGATATTTAGGGGCAATAACAACGCACGACCTGAACTTACAAGGGTCGGCACTGAGCATAACGGACCTGAATTAACAGGTTTTTGAGGTAGAGTGGTAGTGACTATGAAGGCGATTGATTTCGTCGTTCGCGATTCAGCGGGCGGATTGCAGCGCGGCACAGTTTCAGGTGAAGAGAAACTGTCCGTCATTCGGGCCGGAAGCGGTCAGGAAATTTCCCTAAATCTGAGACAGATTGACCTGCAAGACCAGCAGCGGGTCGAAGATGACCTTGTCATCACGCTCAGTGACGGGCGGGTCATCACGATCGACGGCTACTTTAACGACAGCGGCGCCGCGAACCGGCTGTTCATCTCTGCGGATGGATACCTGAGCGAGATCGCCTTTGTCGAGGCAGACGGCGGCAACCTGTTTGCCCAGTACGGCCCGACAGAAGAATGGGGCAAGTGGAGCCCGTCAGATGATCTGATGTATCTGGGCCGCACCGAACTGGTCGCTGGCGGATATGGCGATCAGGAAGTTTCAATGCTGGCAGCACCTTTGCTGGGTGCGGGCCTTTTGGGCGGCAGCGGCCTTGCGACGGCTGCGGCTGTTGGCGGTGCTGCGGTTGTCGGCGGCGGTCTGCTAACGGGTGGTGGGGATGATCCATCGGTTCCGGGCGGTACGCCTGATGATGGCACCCCCTCCACGCCAGATGGCGGCGGTGGCGGCGACACAGAAGACGGCGGCGGCACGCAGCCTCCCGCCACGCCATTTGTAAATGATCCCGATACAAGCGTATCTTTGGGCGGCGACGGCAACGGCCCGTTTGTCATCACAGTTTCAGGTGGTGGTGAGCCGGGCGACACGGTCGTCGTTCAGGTCGGAGACAAACAGATTGAGACCCAGATCGACGATCAGGGCGGATTTAGCGTTGATTTCTCCGGCGACACCTTCCCCGGTGACGGCAACTTTGAAGCGGACGTTACTTTCTTTACCTCGCTTGGCCAGATGGTCTTGGACGGGCCTGCGTTCATCGTGGATACGCTTGGTCCAATTATCGAAGTGACCTCCGGCACCGATTCCGTTCAGGATTTCTTTAACGGCGAGAGTTTCTCTGATGGCGTGACGTTGACCGGCAAAGGTGAGCCGGGCGCGTCGATGGTTGTCACGATCTCAGGCGTTGTGGTCAGCACGACAGTCGGATCAGACGGCATGTGGTCCGCGACGTGGGCCAATGGCGCGCTGGAAGCGGGTGAATACACAACCGGTATCACACTTGTCAGCACCGACAGCTTTGGCAATTCGACCACTGTGACGGACACTCTTGTGGTGGACACGATTGCACCGCTTGTTGAAGTCACGTCCGGCACAGATTCCGTGCAGGATTTCTTTAACGCGCAGAGTTTTGCGGGTGGCGTGACGCTGACCGGCAAGGGTGAGCCGGGTGCGAGCCTCTTGGTGACAATTTCCGGTGTTGAGCAGTCAACGACAGTCGGTGCAGATGGCATGTGGTCGGCCACGTGGGCCAACGGCACCTTGCAGGCAGGCGAATATTCAACCGGCGTTACAATCGTGTCGTCCGACAGCTTTGGCAACACAACAACCGTCACGGATACCCTGATCGTAGATACAATCAGCGATGTGACAGTTGAGACGGTTTCGGTCGAAGCTGATGGTGTGGTCAACGCAGCCGAGCGCGAAGACGGCGTGACGCTGACAGGCACCGCGCAGCCCGGTTCAACTGTCGTGGTGAGTTTTGGCAGCGGCACACATAACGCAACGGTTGATGCGAATGGCAACTGGAGCGCGGATTTCGCAATGAGCGAAGTCCCCTCTGGCGAGACAACAGCGACCGTGACAGCCACGGCAACTGACAGCTACGGCAACACCTCCACCAGCACGGGGGAGGTCGATATCGACACGCTTGTGCGTGATTTCGGCTTTACCGGCACTACTGGTGGCACAGACAGCGTGATCAACATCGCCGAGGCCGCACAAGGTCTGGTGATGACCGGCACAACTGAGCCGGGATCAACTGTGATCGTCAGCATGAATGGCGCGTCGCATAACGCGACTGTGGCCGCGGACGGCACCTGGACGGTGTCGTTCACTTCCAGCGAAATCCCGAGCGGGACGACTGTTACAACAATGACGGCGGTCGCAACTGATGCAGCAGGCAACCTCGACACGATCAATCGTGATGTTGTGATTGACCGCGATGCAGGCGTGCTGACAATCAGCCCCCAGCCCGTTGAAGGTGACGACGTCGTGAACGCTGCAGAAGCAAGCGACGGTGTGGTCTTGACCGGCACGTCCAATCCGGGCGCGAGCGTCTTGGTCACGATGGCGGGCGTCAGTCACACAGTTACGGCAAACGGCGCGGGCGACTGGCAGGCAAATTTCTCGAGCGCCGAAGTCGCGCCGGGTGTCTATACTGCCCAGATTACAGCGACCACGACCGACAGTGCGGGCAACACCTTGAATGCCTCCGACAGCGTTCAGGTCGACACACGGGTGGATAACCTGTCTGTCAGCGCCGACACGGTTGAAGGCGACGGTGTGATCAACGGGTTTGAGCGCATGTCCGACGGCAGCGTTCAGGTCAGCGGCACCACAGAGGTGGGATCAACTTCGGTTGTTGTGACCCTGAACGGTGTCGCGGTGAATGCGCTGATCGGGCCGCGTGGCGACTGGATCGCGACCTACGCAAGCAACCAGATTGCCGAAGGTACATATGATGCGCCGATTACAGTCACAGCGCGCGACCGTGCCGGTAACACCGCCACCATCCGCGACAGTGTTCATGTCGATACCGAAGTTGTGCCATTGAACATGACCAATGGCGGCGGCGGGGCAGACAATGTTGCCAGCTTTGCAGAGGCGGCAACAGGCATTGATCTGGCAGGTCAGGTCGAGGCGGGTTCAACCGTGGTGGTCAACTTTGACGGCTCCAACCACACAGCTATCGTGGATGCAGCAGGCAACTGGAGCGTGACAATCCCCCCATCGGCCATCACGCCCGGCACGTATAGCGCGGGCATCATTGTCACGGCTACCGATGCTGTGGGTAACGTGGACAGCATCAACGACACGCTGGCGATCGACACGCAGGCACCTGACGGGCCTGTCGTGGAATCCTTTACCCGTGACAACACCGGTATTCGCGGCATTTCAACGGACCTCAGCGATGGTCTGCTGGAAGTGCACGAGGTCAACGGCAACGGGACTGTGAGCGAAGTGAATGCATCCGTGACGGACATCCCGCAGCTTGGCGAGACGAATTTTCAGTTCAACGCCAATGTACCGGACGGATCACATCTGATCGTGACGGCCACAGACAACGCAGGCAATTCAACCGGCACTTATCTGGTGCTGGACGATGAGGCGAGCGGATCTGTTGTGTCCATGAGCAACCCCAACTTGGGCAACTACAACGTCGAAGCGGTCGATCTGAAGTTCGCTGAAGAAGGCAAACTGACCCTTGATGAAGCGTCCTTGCTGGCATTGTCAGAAAACACCAATGAACTGCAGGTTCTGGGTGGCGCGGATGACCAGGTGTCGATTGCAGGTGCACAAAAGACCGGTTCAACCGTCCGCGATGGCGAACGCTATGACATCTACACGCTGGGCCAAGAGGGCACAGTGGTCATCGACGACGACATCAACGTGGTGATCTAAGGCACGATATACGATCTTTCGAGGCGCGGGCGTTCAATGACCCGCGCCCGTTAAAAAATACGTCGCGGTAGAGGCAGGTTATGAAAAACGGTACAAAGAGGGCTCTTGGCGTGTCTGCGCTTGCATTCACCCTGACGGGCTGTCTTTCAGATGCAGGGGGCAGTGGTGGCTTTGCTGAATTGGGCAAGACCCTTGGCACCAGCGATTTTGTGGCGCGCCTGAAATCGCCGGACCTGACGGCCACGCCTAAACCCACCCATGAAGACAAAATCAACGCCGAAAGCGAGATCATCAAAGGTCTGACCCGGCGCACATCAGTTTTGCCCGGTGGCAGCACGTTTGATCAGGTGGGGGCGGCGGTACTGGCCGCCAATTCGCGCGCCGCAGAGGCGGAACTGCGTTCAGCGCGCCTGCGCTCGGAGGCGGCAAGCAAGAACTGGCTGCCCAAGATCGGACCCCAGATCAGCTTGACCTCACTGGGGTCGCTGGTGGCCAATCTGGTCGTCGATCAGGTGCTTTTCGACAACGGCCGCAAGAAGGGCGAGCGCGAGTTCGCCATTGCTGATGTCGAGGTGGCGGCGGTCAAACTGTCCCAGGATACCAATGACCGCGTGCATACCGCGCTTGAGCTTTACACCACCGGCGCGGAGGCCCGCGAAAAGGCGACCCTTGCGCAAGCCACCCTAAAAGACATGAGCCGTTTCGAATGGGTGATGTCAGAGCGCGTGCGCGGCGGTGTCTCGGACAGGTCCGATTTGAACATCCTGCGTCAGAAACTGGCAGAGATTAAGTCTGATCAAGCGCGCAATCTGGAACTCGAGCGCACATCCGTCGCAGAATTGAACGCGATGTCTGTGAAACCTTTGGGTGATCTGCGCGGTGTGCCTGATTTCCGTGTGCCGCCCTCAGCCGCACAACCGTTGACCGTTACCTTGGCACAAGCCGACAAGACCCGTGCAGTTGCGCAGGCCAAAGTGGACCGCGCATCGCAACTGCCGGGACTGTCGGCGGGTGGCACCGTGGGCGACAGCAACAATCTGGGATTGCAGGTGTCGTCAGATACATTGCTGGGCCTTGGCACAGGTGCCTCTCTGCGCGCAATCGAGGCGACCAAAGAGGCCGCAAGCCGACGTGTGGCGCAGGCCAATGAAGATGCAAATCGCCAACTCAGCAAGTTGGAAAGCCAGATCGCAGCCAAAGCACGCCAAGCGGCAGAAGCCGAGGCGTTGACCACACAAGCCAAGGCGAACCTTGACCTGTTCCAGCGCCAATACGATGCGGGTCAGCGGCAAGTAATGGATGTGGTGGGGGTCTACGAGACCTTTGCCCGTCAACAACAATCGCAAGTTACTTTGAAATACGATGTCGTCCGGTTGCGCCTTGAGATGGCGCGGATTTTGGGCGTGCTGGCAGACGGAACAGAGGTTTGACCCAAAAGCGCGCCTTTACCCTGACGATTACCAACGGCAATCAGGGCAAGATTGTGCCGGCCAATACATCTGCCCCCGCGCAACCTGCATTGAACGAGAACAAGTTTGAGGATCGCATTCAGGCCCGCGCGGAACTGGCGGCGGTTTATGCCGGGTTGCTGGGCGTAGAGGCCGCGCCGCGTGATTTGTTCGAGGCGATTGGCATAGCCACGCAAGATGGCGCCAAAAGCCGCGATGAAGCCGCAGCGATCTCTTATGGATTACAATCGCTTGGACTGCTTTCGAATGTGAGCCACGTGGATGCGTTAAGCGCCGATTTATGGCCGGCGCTTGCCTATATGACCTCGGGACAAGTCGTGCTGGTCATGGGCCAGTCGCGCGGTGATCTGGTGATCTTTGACAAGACCTGCACCGACAACCGCGCTCATGTACCGCTGGCTGATTTCAAAGCATTCTTTGCCGGCTATCTGGTGCGCGCCGAAGCACCGCTGGCGCGTGTCGCCGAAACGCACAAGACCGAAAGCAAGCAGGCGCATTGGTTCTGGGGCCAGTTTGGCCGCTTTAAACGCCAGTTGGGCGAGGTGGCTTTGGGATCATTCGTTGCCAATTTGCTGGCGGTCGCCGTGGCGCTGTTTTCGCTACAAGTTTATGACCGAGTGATCCCGCACCAGTCCGAGGCAACGCTTTGGGTGCTGGCCGCCGGTGCTGCATTGGCGCTGCTGATGGAGGCATTTATCAAGGTCGCGCGCGCGCGTCTGATGGACGGGGCAGGGCGGCAGATCGAATTGTCGGTGTTGCATATCTTGATGGAGCGCATCCTTGGCATGCGGTCGGATGTGAAGGGCCAAGCCCCGAACCAGACCTTTT
>JAFMHE010000133.1:0-1191 GCA_017854675.1 Paracoccaceae bacterium
GGCAGCATTTCTTGCATATAGTGCCAGGCATCTGACTGTTTCAGCCCCGGTTTCATCCGGTCAAATTCCCGCTGGTACGCGCCCGATCCAATACCAAACTCCAGCCGTCCACCGCTGATCAGATCAACAAACGCCGCCTCGCCTGCCAGATTGATCGGATGCCAATAGGCCGCTGTCGCCACCGCAGTGCCCAACCGGATGCTGCTGGTTTCGGTGGACCACCACGTCAGCAATTGAAAGGGATTGGGCGCAATCGTCATCTCAAGCGCGTGATGTTCGGCGGACCAGACGATGTCAAACCCGCCCTCTTCGGCAATCTGCACCATCTCAAGCGTGTGGCGGGCGACGTCTTGCATATCAAGACTGTCGTCGATCCGTTCCATGTTCACAGCCAGTTGGAATTTCATCGTATTCATCCTTTCGCAGGTCTAGGAGGGCTTTAGCGCATCACAAACGGGTTCGAGATTGGTTCATCCGAGGTGTTCACCCAGATCGTCTTGGGGCGGGTGTAATCGTAGATCGCCTGAAACCCGCTTTCGCGGCCAAAGCCCGACCCTTTGACGCCGCCAAATTCGGCAATCGGCGACACCACGCGGTACGTGTTCACCCAGACGATCCCCGCCTGCACGGCACCTGCCATTCGCATCGAGCGCGCAGAGTCTTTTGTGAAAATACCCGCCGCCAGCCCGTGTTCGGAATCGTTGGCCAGTTCCAGAACCTCTTGTTCGGTTTTGAAACGTTGCACGGACAGGACAGGCCCAAACAATTCAGTGTCCACAATCCGCAAATCCTGACGTGGGCACTCGATGATTGTCGGCTCGTAAAACAGCCCCCCCATGCCGTCAGGTTGCTTGCCCCCCGCAAGGATTGTGCCCCCTTGCTCTTGCGCATGGGCCACCTCGCGCTGGATATTCTCCAACTGGCCTTGCGTGCATAGCGGCCCCATCTGGGTTTCCTCCGCCAGCGGATCGCCGATCACGATCTGACGGGTCAGCGCTGTCATCTTCTCCAGAAATTCATCTGCGATATCTTCGTGCAGATATAGTCGCGACCCCGCGACACAGCTTTGCCCCGTGGCCCCGAATATCCCCGCGATCGAGGCATTCACGGCGCTTTCGATATTGGCATCGTCAAACACAATGAACGGGGATTTCCCGCCCAGTTCCAGCGAGACCTCGGCAAAGTTGCGTT
>JAFMHE010000133.1:1201-9669 GCA_017854675.1 Paracoccaceae bacterium
GTTTGACGTTTTCGAGCACATGCCGCGCCGCATTTGGCCCACCGGTGAACGACACACGCGCGACCAAAGGGTGCCCCGTCAATGCGCGACCACAAGGTTCACCATGCCCCGTGACAATGTTCACAACACCGGGTGGGATGCCTGCCTCTTCAATCAGTTTGCCAAATTCCAGCATCGCGGCACTGGCGTGCTCGGACGCTTTGAGCACGACAGTATTACCCGCCGCCAAAGCTGGCCCAAGCTTGACCGCCACCAAAAACAGTTGCGAGTTCCACGGCACCACAGCGGCCACAACGCCCAGCGGTTCGCGCTTGGTAAAGACGAACATGTCGGGCTTGTCGATGGGCAGGGTCTCGCCACTGACCTTGTCGGCGCAACCCGCAAAAAAGTGGAAAAATTCGGCAATATACTTGGCCTGCCAACGGGTTTCCTTGAGCATCTTGCCCGTATCCACCGACTCCGTGCGCCCCAAACCCTCTGACTGATCCGCCAGCAAATCGCCCAGCTTGCGCAGACATTTACCGCGTTCAGTCGGCGTCATCTTTGCCCATGGCCCTTTGGTAAAGGCATGATGCGCAGTTTCCACGGCGCGGTTCACATCGGCCTCTGTCGCCTCTGGCACACGGCTCCATATCTCGCCAGTGGTGGGATTCACGCTGTCAAACGTACCGCCATCAGATGCATCCACCCAATCGCCATTGATCAGCATTTGATAACTTTTGATGTCGCCCATTGCGCAAGCCCTCCCTGATTTGATTCCCATTCAAGGCTGGTTTCGCCCTTAGGGTACGGGAAAAAACGACACCACTTGTCGAAAAATCCGAAACGCTCTTTTTGGGATCGGGGCACGGTGTGACGAAAGGAGGGCCGCAAGATGGTCGACAAAAAGCAAGTCATTGGAGGCCCACTTGAAATTGGTGGGCGGATTTTGTCGCTGTCACGTGCCATTCGGGCCGGCGATTTTGTCTTTCTGACGGGGCAAATTCCGATGCGCGACGGGGTGCCCATGACAGACGGCAGTGTACAGGATCAAACCCGTGCTGTGCTGGATGACATAACCGCAACACTGGCTGAGGCCGGGTGCACCCGTGATGATGTGGTCAAGGCGATGGTCTGGCTGCGCGAGCGTGCCGATTTTCCAGGTTTCAACGAAGTCTACGGTGAGTACTTTCCGGTTGAGCCGCCGACACGCTCCGCCGTTGTAAGTGACCTGCTGGTGGATGCACGGGTCGAGGTTGAGGTCATGGCCTACAGGCCATTGGGACGTGACACGTGAAGAAGGTCGCACCAGACGGCACGCACTACACCGTCACCGGCCCAGCAGATGCGCAAGTTGTCGTGTTGATCCACGGTCTGGGTCTTAATGAGGAATGCTGGCAATGGACCATCCCCGCCCTGACCAAAAGCTACCGCGTTCTGACCTATAACCTTTATGGCCACGGCAGCTCAAGCGCGCCGCCTGAAACGCCAAGCCTGTCGTTGTTTTCAAATCAATTGGCCGGCCTTCTGGATCACTGCAACATCGATCGCGCTGTAATCGGCGGTTTCTCTTTGGGCGGCATGATCGCGCGCCGCTTTGCGCAGGATACACCCGACAGGGCACAGGGTTTGATCATTCTTCATTCGCCGCACAAACGCAGTGGTGCCGCGCAGGATGCCATCCTGAAACGGGTGGATCAGGCCCGCGAAATGGGGCCAAGTTCCACCGTCGAAGCTGCGCTTGAGAGGTGGTTTACCGAACCTTTCCGCGCCGCCAATCCTGCGATGATGGAGACCGTGCGCGGCTGGGTAACTGCCAATTCAAAGCCGATCTACCATACAATTTACCGCGTTCTGGCGAGCGGGATTGACGAGATTGTGGCCCCTGACCCTGCGATTTCTTGCCCCGCTCTGGTCATCACAGGCGACGAAGACTATGGAAATGGCCCTGAAATGACCCACGCTATCGCTGCTGAAATTCAGGGTGCCAAAGCGGTCATTTTGAAAGGTCTGCGCCACATGGCCTTGGCCGAAAATCCTGATGCGGTGAACACGCCGATACGCGCGTTTCTTGACACGTTGAACGGTGCACCGTGAGCACGCAAATCCTCAAAGGTCTGCGCGTGTTAGACCTCAGCCGCATGTTGTCTGGCCCCTATTGCACAATGCATCTGGCCGACCACGGCGCAGAAGTGATCAAGATCGAGGGCGGCAGCGGGGATACCAGCCGCGGCAATGGCCCCTTCCGCGATGACGACCCGAACCACGACTGGGCAGGATACTTTGTCAGCCTGAACCGTGGCAAAAAGAGCGTCCGCCTTGATCTGAAATCCGAGGACGGCAAAGCCAGCTTTCGAAAACTCGCGGTAACCGCTGATGTAATTGTTGAAAACTTCCGACCCGGTGTGATGGACCGTCTGGGCCTCTCATACGAGACACTCTCGGCAGATAATCCCAAATTGGTTTATGCCGCGATCCGTGGCTTTGGCGATCCGCGCACAGGCGCCAGCCCCTACAGCAATTGGCCGTCTTACGATGTGGTGGCACAGGCCATGGGTGGGTTGATGGCGATGACCGGCCCTGATGACACCACACCAACCAAAACCGGCCCCGGCGTGGGCGATATTTTCGCAGGCATGATGATGGCGTTTGGCATCATGGCCGCCCTGCGCGAGGCCGAGGCAACAGGCAAAGGGCAATTCGTCGATGTCGCCATGTATGACGCGATGATCTCGCTGTGCGAACGCATGGTTTACTTGCATGATATGACAGGCGGTGTGCCGGGACCAGAAGGCAACGGCCATCCGTTCCTTGCACCTTTCGGGTTGTTTCCCGCCACGGACGGACACATCGCACTTGGCATTGTGGATGACGCATTTTGGCAGCGCTTGGCCGCCCTGATGGGCCAGCTCGATTTGGGAGATGATCCGCGCTTTGCCACCCGCGCGGCGCGTTCTGCGCATGCCGTTGAATTAAACGCTTTGGTGGCCCATTGGACTGGCGCACACAGCAAAGCGGAACTGACCACCCTATTGGGCGGCGAAGTGCCTTTTGGGCCGATGAACACGATAGCTGACATTGCACGTGATCCACATGTCGCGGCACGTGGTATGCTGGCCACGGTCGCCGCAGCGGGCCAAGACCCGTGGACCATCGCCGCCAATCCTTTGCGTTTCGGGGCGCATGGTCACGGCCCGCTGTCCGCCCCTCCGGCACTTGGCGCGGATGACAGCTTATTGGATTCCCTTGCGGCACCCAAAGACATGGATCCAGACGCCAAACGCGCATTGCGAAACGCCTTTGGCAGCTTTGCCACAGGAGTTACCGTTGTCACGACGCGCCAGCCGGACGGCACACCGCGCGGGTTCACGGCCAATTCGTTCACCTCGGTCTCGCTTGATCCGCCGCTTTTGTTGGTCTGTATCGCCAAGGCTGCACTTTTTTGCGATACTTTTGCGCAGGCTGATCACTTTGCGGTCAACATTCTGGCGGATGACCAAAAGGAGGTTTCGGGCCTGTTTGCATCACAGTCAGTCGATAAATTTGATCTCGCAGAGTGGCATGCCGACGCGCAAGATGTCCCCTTGATTGATGGAACATTGGCAAGCTTCAGCTGCGTGCGACACCGATTGGTGGATGCCGGCGACCATCTGATCCTTATCGGCCAAGTGCTGGAATTCGAGACCTCCGAAGGCACACCGCTTGGATATTACAAGGGTGGCTATTTCGAGATCGGGCTGGACGATGCATTGGCCGATGCCGCCGCATCAGCGGGCAGTGTTTCATTGGGCGCTGTTTTGGTGCGCAATGACCAGTTGCTGCTGTGCCAAGATACCTCTGGTCAAACATCCCTGCCCGCTGCACCGCCACAGACAAAGTCTGTTGAGGGGCTGTCCCAACATTTGAGTGACCTTGGGCTAACGTCCGAGCTTGATCATCTCTACGCCGTTTACCAGAATTCAAAGGACGCGACCCAACGCATCATTTATCACGGGGTCGTTGCAGGGGATGCGCCTGCGGGCATGCGGTATTTTGATCTAACCGCTCTGCCTCTTGAACAGGTAAATGACGAGGCGGAGCGCTCTTTGTTGCGCCGATACGTACAGGAAAATCAATACGGTGCCTTTGGCATTTATCACGGAACCGAGGTGGAGGGGGTGGTCCATACCGTCGCCGAACGCCGCAACTATCATATTTGACAGGAGAAAACCTATGCTGCCCGAATTGCGAAAGATAGTCACCTTTGACGAAGACATTCACACCGAAGGTGGCCGCCCCGCTGATCCTGTCCTGCGTATGATCGGGGTGGCGGCTGTGGTGACAAACCCTTGGGCAGGCCGCGGATTTGTCGAAGACTTGTCCCCCGAAATCACCCGTATGGCCCCAGTTTTGGGCACGCTTTTGACGGATCGGCTCATTGCATTGGCAGGATCGGGTGACGCCATCGAAGCCTATGGCAAGGCCTGCATCGCGGGTACCAGTTGCGAGGTTGAGCACGCCTCAGCACTCATCCACACTTTGCAGTTCGGCAATTTTTATCGCGAGGCTGTGGGCGCAAAAAGCTATCTTGGATTTACCAACACCCGCGGGCCAGCAAACACCCAGATCCAGATCCCCTTGATGGACAAGCACGATACCGGTCGCCGATCACACTATCTGACGGTGCAGTTTTCGATCTACGACGCACCCGCTGTTGACGAATTGGTTGTCGCACTGGGTGCGGCGACACGCGGGCGCCCGCATCACCGGATTGGGGATCGGTATTCTGATCTGGCTGCGATGGGCCGAGATGTGGAAAACCCTGCAGGTGTGTAGGCACTGGGCTTAGGGCCGTAGGCGCTGGCGGGCTGGCGTATGCGGGCCCTCAACCGGGCAACATAAGCGACATTATCAGCATTTCTCATCTGGCCGGGGCACATTCTATACTGGGTTGCGAAATTTCCCCTATCTTGCTGGAAAGCAAGGAGAATGAAAGATGGCCCATACAGAGCTAAACCTGCGTGAACGGCGCGCGATTGAAGATATGTTGAATGCTAAGATGTCAGTCGGTGAAATAGCTGCTGAGATTGGCAGGCATAAATCCACGGTCTACTGTGAAATCAAGCGCAACTACTACAATGATGAAGAGATCCCATATCTGACTGGGTATTACTGGACCTGTCACGCTTTCGTGCCGCCCCAAGTGCTCGTTTAAGCCACCTTCCGTTCGAAAGCGACAGGGCTTTTCCAGCCCAGTGCTGAGTGTCGACGGCGCGGATTGTAGAACCCGTTAATGTATTCGAAGATCGCCATCTCTGCCTTCCGCCGTGTTTCCCATGAATGCCGCCAGATCAGTTCTGACTTGATGGTTTTGAAGAAGGTTTCGACAGCCGCGTTGTCATAGCAGTTACCCTTGCCGCTCATCGACACCTTGAACCCGTTCTGGCGCAGGATCTTCTGGTAGTCGTGCGAACAATATTGCGACCCGCGATCCGTGTGATGAATGCAGTCCTTGGGTGGTTGTCGGAACGCGATTGCCATTTTCAACGCCCGGATCGCCAGGTCACGTTTCATCCGGTTGCTTACAGCCCATCCAATGACACGACGGGAATGCAGGTCCAGGATCACCGCGAGATAAAGCCATCACGAAAACGATTCCGACAAGTGTGAGAATAGTCATCAGACAAACCCCGCCGGTTTAGGAGCCAGATCAGGGTGAATAGCGTAAATCAGGTTCCGGATGCCATTGGATGCGAAGGCATAGGGCATGATGATCTGAACGCGCCAGAGCGGCCAGCCCAGAACCGGCGCGGCCTGGTCGTATTCATAGGTTTCATACACATAAAGCGCCGCATAATAGGCCGCAGTGAAAAACAATGCCGCTGTAATGAGAGGTGCAAGACGGCACATTACAGGCTCGAACCGCTCGGGGATCCAGTCATCCGCAAATTGAGGCCGCAGGTGCATCCCCTCATGGGTGGCCAATCCGATGCCAAGGAAACCGGCGGCAACAGCGCAAAAGACCGCAGTTTTTGCCGACCCCCAAATCCCCTGATGGAAAACCTCGCGGCCGATCACATCGGCAAGAACCGCCCCCGCCGCAAGCACGAATGCAAAGGCGGCGACGGTTCCTTCAATCTTGAGGAGCCTCTGTAGAAACAGTTTAGACATCGAAACTCCTCCTTTCAGAGCTTAGTTGGTGCAAGCTGCTTTGGCTTTCAGGATCTCGTCCCAAATCACCGGTGCGTCTTCGCCAATGCTCTCGACCAAGGCAGGCCATGTCTTGGTCATTTCCGCCTTGAGCAGGTCACGCTCGCCGGGGTTCATCTCGTGGAACTGGCCGCCTTCGGATTCCAGCTTTTTGGTCAACGACGCTTGGACACCGCGCAGTGTTGCACGTTGCTGCTGTACGGGCATCGAGGCCACAAGCAGTGCCTCGCGCTCGGCTTCGGGTAGTTTGTCAAACGTCTTGATGCTCATCACAGTCAAGGATGGCTGATAGATGTGGTTGGTCAGGTTCACGTGTGGTGCCTGTTGTCCAACACCTGTCAGCACGCCAAAGGTGACATTGATTTCCGCCGCATCCACCAAACCGGTTTGCAATGACGGGTTGATATCGAAAGGCGGCAGGACAACGCCGTTTGCCCCCGCTGCCTTGAATGCCAGAACCGAGCTGCTGGCGGGTGCGACACGCAGCTTTAGCTCTTTGTAATCGGCGGCATTCAACTTTGGCTCTTTGGCGAAGATTGTCTGATACCCAACTTCACCCCAGCCCAGATTGACCAAGCCGCGCTTGGCAAAAACAGGCTGCATGGCGGTGATCAGATGATTGTCCAACGCGCATTCTGCCTGATCAAGTGAGTCCCAAAGGAAGGGGGCTTGCAGCAGGTCCAGCTCTGGCACGACCAAAGATACCGCCGTCAGGCCGAACCCGCCCATGTCAACGCGACCCCGCGCAACCTGTTGGATAACTGTTGGTTCATCCCCCAACTGCCCCCCCAGAAACGGCGTAATTACCAGACTACCGCCTGTTTTCTCGGCGGCATTGTCGATCATCACCTGAATGGTGTTCGCCCAAGGTGAATTGGGCGGGGCAGCAGATGCGTATTTGATTTCTTCTGCTTGCGATGTCACCGGTGCAAGTGCAGCGGCCGCGCCCACGGCAGCAACTGCTGCAGCTTTGATTAAGGTCTGTTTCATTGTATTCCTCCCAGAACGTTGTTTTGATTTATTTCAGGATCATGTCTGCGGCCTTTTCCGCAATCATCATGCATGGTGCATTGGTATTGCCGCTGATCAGCTTTGGCATGATCGAGGCATCCACAACCCGAAGGTTGGATAGCCCGCGCACCCGCAGCGTTGAATCGACGACAGACATTTCGTCATTGCCCATTCGGCAGGTGCCAACGGGATGGTATTCGGTTTCCGCGCGCGCACGGATAAACATGTCCAGATCCGCAACCGATGTTTGATCTGCGCCGGGCCAGTATTCATCGGACAACAGCTTTGCCATCGGGCCCGCATTGAAAATCTCGCGGGCGGCTTTCAGCCCTTCACGCATGACCTCGATGTTGCCGTCTGTTCGCAAGAATTTGTTATCAATAATGGGGGCTGCGGTCGGGTCCGCGCTGGCCAGGCGAATTTCACCAACATCTGTGGGGCGCAAGTTGCAAGCGTGAAGCGTCACACCATGAATTCCTGTGTCGACCATTCCCTCGCCCAACATCAACGGGACAAAGTGCATTTGGATATCGGGACGGTTCGGACTGAGGTGGGATGCATAAAAGGCGCCTGCTTCGGCAGCGTTTGTGGTGCCAACACCCGTCTTGTTCCACATATATTGCAGGCCCACCTTCGCCGCACCAAGGCCGCTACCGATGCCAGCCATTGAAATCGGGCCTTTGGTCTTGGCCAGCACCGAAAGGTTCAAATGGTCCGCAAGGTTTTGGCCGACGCCTGATATTTCATGCAGAACTTCGATGCCATGTTTCTCAAGTTCCGCCGCCGGGCCAATGCCCGATAGCATCATGATTTGCGGCGACGCGATTGCGCCGGCCGACAAGATCACTTCACCAGCAGCTTTGGCGCGAAGTGTTTTGCCTTTATGCGAATAATCCACGCCAATGACGCGATCACCGCTTAGAACCAGCTTGAGCACCAGCGCATTGGTCACGACCCTCAGGTTCTCACGACTGCGAACAGGATGTAGATATGCCACCGCTGCGCTACAGCGTTTTGCATCCACCTGGGTGACCTGATACTGGCCCACCCCTTCCTGCGTCGCCCCGTTGAAATCAGAATTGGCGGGCAGTCCTGCTGCCACCGCAGAGTCTACAAATGCATCACTTAAAGGATGCGGATAGAGCAGATCAGAGACGCTGAGATGACCGTCAACGCCATGAAATTCTGTATCAATACCGGCGCGCGTGTTGCGCTCGGACTTGATGAAATAGGGCAAGATATCGTCAAAGCCCCAACCCTCACTACCCATATCGCGCCATTCGTCATAG
>JAFMHE010000004.1:0-6698 GCA_017854675.1 Paracoccaceae bacterium
CGGCGGCTGTCGCCAAGTTGCGCCGGGCGGTACTGCCAAAAATCGTCCCCCATACCCGAACGTCTGCGCCCATGCGCGCCAAGTAATACGGCACCGGCAAGATGTTCGGCACGCGCCAACAAGGCAGGCAGGCGCGCCGCCTCGGTCTCGGACCTTGCACGAAGGGATAGAGATGTGTTCACGCCGCGGCCTTTGACCCGGTCAGTGTCGCGGCTGTCTCGTCAATCAGCGCTTGCAGGCTGTCGCCGCGGGCGCGGGCAGCAAAATTCAGCGCCATGCGGTGGCTCAGCACCGGACGCGCCATATCAATCACGTCCTCCGCAGAAGGGGCCAACCGCCCTTGCAATAACGCGCGCGCCCGCACCGCCAGCATCAGCGCTTGTGCGGCACGTGGACCGGGGCCCCACGCGACCGTCTCGCGGACCTGTGAACTCACACCGTCTTCTTCGGGGCGGAAAGCGCGGACCAGATCAAGGATCATCTCAACCACAGACTCCCCGACCGGCATGCGCCGCAACAGGCGCTGTGCATCCAGCAGTTCCTGCGCGGTGAATACTTCGGTCGAAACGGCTTCGTTTTCGCCGGTTGTGGCCAGCAGAATGTCACGTTCGGTTTTGCGGTCAGGATAGGCAACGTCGATCTGGACAAGGAAACGGTCCAACTGCGCCTCTGGCAGGGGATAGGTGCCTTCTTGTTCAATCGGGTTCTGGGTCGCCAAAACGTGAAATGGCATGCCCAAGGCGCGGTTCTGCCCTGCTACCGTTACGGTTTTTTCCTGCATGGCCTGCAAAAGTGCAGATTGCGTCCGGGGGGACGCACGGTTGATCTCGTCCGCCATCAGCAACTGGCAAAAAATTGGCCCCTCGATAAAGCGAAACGCGCGGGTGCCGTCGTCTGCTGTATCCAACACCTCAGAGCCAAGGATATCGGCGGGCATCAGATCCGGCGTAAATTGGACGCGATTGCCGTGCAGGCCCATCACGGTGCTGAGTGTTTCAACCAGCCGCGTCTTGCCCAAACCGGGCAGACCCACCAACAGGCCATGCCCGCCACACAACAGGGCCGTCAGCGTCAATTCGACAACGCGCTCCTGACCAATAAAGCGATTGGTGATTGAGGCCTTTGCAAGGGCCAGTTTTTCACCCAGCACCTCGATCTGGGCGACCATGTCTTCCGCTTCACTCATGACAATTGCTTCCTTGGGATTATATCCATTCAATGTAAGTGTAACTCTCGAACAGGAAATGGCAAAAGCAATGAGCGGACAAAAAACCGTGACACCGACCGCAACCAGCCTTGCAGCAGCCGCAAAAGCTGTAAAAACACGCGGATTACCGCCGTTGGAAAAGTGGAATCCGCCCTTTTGCGGCGATTTGGACATGCAAATCAAACGCGATGGGACGTGGTTTTACGAAGGTACCCCCATCGGCAGGCGTGAACTGGTCAAATTATTTGCAACGATTCTGTGGCGGGAGGGGGACAAATACTTTCTCGTTACCCCTGTTGAAAAGGTCGGGATCACGGTTGAGGACGCACCGTTCATCGCCGTCGATTTTGACGCCGAAGGCGCGGGCGCAGATCAGCTTTTGCGTTTTACCACCAACCTTGACGACATGGTGAATGCCGGTCCCGACAACCCGATCCGCGTGGTGCGCGACCCCGAGACCGGAGAGCCGTCGCCCTACGTTTTGATTCGTCGCAATCTTGAGGCATTGATCGACCGCAAAAGCTTTTACCGGCTTGTCGATCTGGGGACACATCATGAGGGTTGGTTTGGTGTGTGGTCGGGCGGTGTTTTCTTTGACATTATTCCGTCGGATCAATTGCCTGCCGATGATTGACGCTGTATTTTCTTGATGAAAAGAAATCAGGAATAACACAATGATACCCGCACGATTTGCCCCCGTTGTTTTCGGCTTTATCCTGTCAGGGCTGATGTCGTTTATCGTATCCGGGATTGCGACGTTCCGGGCCACCGGCACTGACCCTGCGTTTGTAACCTTATGGATTGGTGCATGGCTGGCCAGTTGGGCTTTCGCATTTCCAACGGTATTGGTTGTCGCACCATTTACACGGCGTTTGGTTGCCCGACTGGTGCGGCCGGAGTGATCTAGTCCGGGAACGTCGTTGCCGGATCGTCAGCCTGCCATTGCGGGTATTTTCGCATGATCTGCACAAAGGCATCCGAGGTCAAAAAACGGTCCAGCCACGCCTGAAGGTCCGGCCATGGTTGCGCGTCGAACAAAGGTTTGTCGATGAAGGCAAACTGCCGCACGAAGGGCAGAATGGCGAAATCAGCAAGGCTTGGTTTGGCGAAAATCCAGTCCGTCAATTGCTCGTCCAGCTCGGTCAGGAACGCAACAGCCTTAGCGCGCTCGGCTGCGGTATCTGTATCCGGATAGCGGGTTGCATACTTGGTGCGGTCAAGCGCCTGCTTGAACGGTCTGTCACACCGCGTGATCCAGTCATGCCCGGCATCCGGCATTTGCAACCAGCCCTGCGGATCATTCTGCTCAAGCGCCCAGATCATGATCTCAAGGCTTTCGTCGATGACACCATCGCCGCTGACCAGACAGGGCACCGTTCCGCTGGGGGAGGCGTCAAGGAAAGCGGCGGGTTTGTCGCGCAACACTACTTCGCGCAGGACGACGTGCCGGTCGGAAACCACCAAGGCCAGACGTGCCCGCATCGCGTAGGGACAGCGGCGAAAGGAATAGAGGATCGGGGTCATTGGCGGGTCTTCGGTCAACCTTTTGCCTTTAATGTGCTTCTGCCCAATTCTTGCCTGTGCCCGCATCCACAGTCAGCTTCACATCCAGCTTTACAACCGGATCATTGGCGTTTTCCATCACCTCGCGCGCCGCATCAATCAGCGCGTCCTCGTGACCCTCGTCTACCTCGAACAGCAATTCGTCATGGACCTGCAGCAGCATCGTTGCGGGTAAATCCTTGATCGCGTTCGGCATGCGGATCATGGCGCGGCGAATGACATCGGCGGCGGTGCCCTGAATAGGGGCGTTGATTGCGGCGCGCGCGGCAAATCCGGCACGGGGCCCTTTGGACGCAATCTCTGGGGTGTGAATTTTGCGGCCGAACAGGGTCTGGACATATCCGTGTTCTTTGGCGAATGCCTTGGTGTCGTCCATGTAGGCTCTGATGCCGGGGAAGCGTTCGAAATAGCGGTCGATGAACCCCTGCGCCTCGGACCTGGGGATGCGCAGATTACGCGCCAGACCAAAGCCGGAAATCCCGTAGATGACGCCAAAGTTGATTGCCTTGGCGCGGCGGCGGATATCCGGCGTCATCTCTTCCATCGGTACGCCAAACATCTCGGACGCGGTCATGGCGTGGATATCATCCCCGCGTGCAAAGGCTTCTTTCAGCGCGGGAATGTCTGCGATATGCGCCAGAATGCGCAGTTCAATCTGGGAATAATCCAGTGCTACCAACGTCTTGCCCGGTTCCGCAACAAAGGCCTCGCGAATGCGGCGGCCTTCTTCGGACCTGATCGGAATGTTCTGCAGGTTCGGATCGGTCGAGGCGAGACGGCCCGTTGAAGCACCCGCGATGGAATAGGACGTGTGCACGCGGCCTGTATCGGCGTTGATGTGGTCCTGCAACGCGTCCGTGTAGGTTGATTTCAGTTTCGACAACTGCCGCCAGTCCAACACGCGAGCGGGCAATTCGTGTTCAGTTGCAAGGTCTTCCAACACATCCGCGCCGGTTGCATAGGCGCCTGTCTTGCCCTTTTTGCCGCCCTCGATGCCCATCTCGTCAAACAGGATTTCACCAAGCTGCTTGGGTGAACCAACATTGAACTTGCGGCCCACCATGCCGTAAATCTCGTCCTCCAGCCCTGCCATTTTCTGGGCAAAGGCATTGGACATCCGGCTGAGTGTATCGCGGTCCAC
The DNA here is from genome assembly GCA_017854675.1 of Paracoccaceae bacterium. Classification (GTDB taxonomy): domain Bacteria; phylum Pseudomonadota; class Alphaproteobacteria; order Rhodobacterales; family Rhodobacteraceae; genus Sulfitobacter. Next base: position 3,912 of record JAFMHE010000004.1, read on the forward strand.
CTTGATACCCGACCGTTCCATCGCGGCCAGCACCGGCACCAAGGGCCGCTCCATCGTCTCATAGACTTTGGTGACTTGCGCGGTATGCAATTGTGGTTTCAGGAACTGCCACAGGCGCAACGTGATATCGGCGTCCTCGGCTGCGTATCTCACAGCATCCTCAAGCGGGACTTTGTCAAATGTCACGGCCGACTTGCCAGACCCCAGCAACGGTTTGATCGGGATCGGTGTGTGGTTCAAATACCGTTCTGACAGGGCATCCATACCGTGATTGTGCAGGCCGGCGTGCTGCGCATAAGACATCAACATCGTGTCATCAAAGGGCGCGACCGTAATGCCGATCTGTGCGAAAATCTTTGCGTCGTATTTCATGTTCTGCCCGATTTTCAGAATGCTCGGGTCCTTCAACATCGGTGTCAGCATCTTGAGCGCGTCTTCGACGGCCATCTGCCCCTCGGCCAGTTCATCCGAACCGAACAGATCATCGCCACGGTTGGCTTTGTGGATCAGTGGAATGTAACAGGCCTGACCCGGTTCAACGGCCAATGAAATCCCCACCAGATCGGCGGTCATTTCGTTCAGGCCGGTTGTTTCGGTATCAACGGCGACATAGCCACGCTCGTAAATCCGGTCGATCCATTTTTGCAGCGCGGCGGCATCGCCAACCATTTCGTATTTCGAGGCATCAAACGGAACATCATCCAACTTTGGGGCATCCGGCATCGGGGCCGCGTCCACGATGGTGGGTGCCTCCTTGCCCAACGCCTCGGCAATGCGTTTGGTGAGGGTGCGAAATTCCATCTCTGCCAAAAACGCGAGCAGCTTTTCGGGATCAGGCTCCCGTACCACCAGATCGTCCAGCGTAAATTCCAGCGGTGTATTTTCGTCCAGCAAGACCAGTTTGCGTGACAACCTGATCTGATCGGCGTTGTCGATCAATGTCTGCCGGCGTTTGGGTTGCTTGATCTCTTCGGCACGCTCCAACAATGCATCCAGATCGCCGTATTCGTTAATCAACAGGGCTGCGGTTTTAATCCCGATACCGGGCGCGCCGGGCACATTGTCAACCGAATCGCCGGCAAGGGCCTGCACATCAACTACACGTTCCGGATAGACACCGAATTTGGCGAACACGCCTTCGCGGTCAATGCGGTTGTTCTTCATCGCGTCGAACATCTCGACCCCGTCACCGACCAATTGCATCAGGTCTTTGTCAGATGAGATGATCGTGCATTTCCCGCCAGCCGCGCGTGCCTGTACGGCCAGCGTTGCGATGATGTCGTCGGCCTCGTATCCTTCCAACTCTTCGCATGCGATGTTGAAGGCGATTGTTGCGGTGCGTGTCAGGGGGATCTGCGGGCGCAGGTCTTCGGGCATCGCCTCGCGGTTGGCTTTGTAAAGGTCGTACATGTCGTTGCGGAACGTGTGGCTGCCCTTGTCGAAAATCACCGCAACATGGGTCGGCGCGTCGGGCCCGGTATTGCCCTCAACATAGCGCTGCAACATGTTGCAAAACCCCGATACCGCCCCGATGGGCAGGCCGTCCGATTTGCGCGTCAAAGGCGGCAAGGCGTGATAGGCGCGAAAAATGAACGCGGACCCGTCAATAAGATGTAGATGGTGACCTTTGCCAAAAGTGCCGGACATAAACGCGCTCCCCTACCGATGCGCATTCCTTTTGCCACGAAGCACGCAGCGCTGCCAGCGGCCAATCGTCATGGGCGGTCCGAATGTCAGTTGGATGGGCTGCGCGGCAGGGTGTCAGACCTTGCCTTCTAAATCCGAATGGACGAATTTACAGTCGCAATAGCCGCATTCCACAAACCCTGTATCACGCGGGATTTGCAGCCAAACGCGCGGATGACCCAACGCACCTTCACCACCATCACAAGCGATGCGGTACGTGTTCACGATCCGTGTCTCGGGCGCGTCTTGGCTCATCTGGGGTGTCCTTGGCTATAGGCTATGCTGCGCCCTCTTATGCCCAATGCCTGTCCAAGGGACAAGTCCCCGTTAATCGCGGTCCATCCGCACCTGGTAGCAATTGTTACGCGCGGAACGGACGTGCAGATATGTGACCTTCGGGTCAGTGAATACCTGTGCTGCATGCGCCTCGATATGCGTCGCGGCGACAATAGCGCCTGTGCCGTAAACGATGCGGTCATCGGCGCTGTAGCCTTTGACCAGATAGTCAGGCGAGGTCTGCAAGATATCAGGCACCTGATGCCCGCCGCCCTGTGCACACGCGTCTGCACACAAGAAAATAGGCCCGGTTTCAGCGTAGGGGTGCAGATTGTCGAACGGTCTGTAAGACAGGATCAACATTACTGCGCCCTTGGGAATATCGCGCAGGCAGTGACGGCAGGGATTGGCACTTCCGTTCGATATATGGCGCTCGGGCTTTAGGCCATTGGCGTCAGGTGCGCCGGATTGCAGGGCGCGCACGGTTTCCGTGGGAAGGGCGATGTATTGCATGATGTCTCCTTTGTTCCTACCTGAAGTAGGCGCGGGCAGTATCCTGCTCAATCCGTTTTATGCGCATCCGGGTGTGCGGTAACAAAACGGTTCACGCCGCAGGGCCAAGCGCGTAAAAGAACGGAAAAACAAGAGCAAGCGGAGTGACAAAGGCATGAGCACGCCCAAACCAGTGGTATTGTGTATTCTTGATGGCTGGGGCCAAAGCGAGACGCGCGCGGGCAATGCGCCGTTGCTGGCCAAAACACCCACATTTGACCACATCATGCAGACTTGCCCGCATGCGACGCTGATCACCCATGGTCCGGATGT
>JAFMHE010000004.1:6933-12800 GCA_017854675.1 Paracoccaceae bacterium
GCTGCGGCCAAGGCGCTGGATGATGCCGGTCTGCCCGTGGTGATCCATGCGCTGACCGACGGGCGCGATGTCGCGCCACGCTCGGCGCTTGGGTATTTTGAAACACTGACGGCGGCACTGCCTGAGGGCGTCAAAATCGTGACTGTCATGGGCCGGTATTTCGCGATGGACCGCGATACCCGTTGGGACCGTGTTCAACGCGCGTTCAACGCAATCACGAATGCGGGTGGTCTGGACGATGGCAGCGCCAAACAGGCGGTGGATGCCGCATATGCGCGGGGCGAGGATGATGAGTTCATTCAGCCAACCGCGATCGGTGACTATGCGGGTGCCAAAGATGGCGATGCGCTCTTTTGCCTGAATTTTCGCGCGGATCGCGCCCGCGAAATTATGGCGGCACTTGGCGATCCTGCTTTTGACGGTTTTCAAACAGGTCCGCGCCCCGAATGGTCCGCGCTGATGGGGATGGCCCCCTATTCGCAGGCCCATGCCGCTTATATGACGACCATGTATCACAAGCCCGATCTGCCCAACACGTTGGGCGCTTGGGTCGCGCAGCACGGTTTGCGCCAGTTCCGGTTGGCCGAAACCGAAAAGTACCCCCATGTGACATTCTTTCTGAACGGTGGTGAGGAAGCGCCCGCCACTGGCGAAGACCGCTACATGCCGAAATCCCCCGACGTTGCGACCTATGATTTGCAGCCGGAAATGTCCTGCGCCGAAGTCACGGATCATTTTGTGAGTGCGATTGAGGAAGGCTATGATCTGATCGTCGTGAATTACGCCAACCCCGATATGGTGGGCCATACCGGCGATTTGGACGCCGCAATCGCCGCTTGCGAGGCGGTGGATGGCGTCCTTGCGCGGGTTGTCGCAGCGCTTGAAAATGCGGGCGGTGCGATGATCGTGACAGCGGATCACGGCAATTGCGAAACCATGATTGATCCCGTAACCGGTGGTCCGCATACGGCCCACACGTTGAACCCTGTTCCCGTCGCATTGATCGGTGGTCCCGAGGGGGCAAAGCTGCGCAAGGGGCGGTTGGCTGATCTTGCGCCAACGCTTTTGCAACTGATGAACCTGCCACAACCTGACGAGATGACAGGAAAGTCCCTGATTACATGATCCGCCTTTTGGCCTTTTTGTTGGCTCTTTGGCCCCTTGCTGCCCTGTCAGAAACTGACGCCGCTGTGCAGGCGCGCACCGCAGCAGCAGCATTAGAGGCCGCATCCCGGCAATTGGACGCGGCGGATGGTGCGCGCGACAGGGTGCGTGCATTGACCGAAACGATTCAGGCGTTTGAAACCGGCCTTGGCGCCATGCGCGCCGGTTTGCGTCAGGCCGCCATCAGCGAAAGCCAGATGACCCAGCGCCTTCAATCGCGCGAGGCCGAAGTGGCGCAGTTGCTGGGTGCGTTGCAGAGCATTGGAAATGCTGCGTCGCCGGTCGCATTGTTGCATCCGGACGGGCCTATGGGAACGGCACGTGCCGGTATGTTGCTGGCCGAACTGACGCCCGCGTTGAACGCCCGTGCAGATGCGTTGCGGCAGGATCTGGAAGACGTGAAAACCCTTCGTGCCTTGCAAGTGGATGCCGCTGAACGGCTCAAGACAGGGCTTGCGCAGGTTCAGCTTGCACGGACGACGCTTAACCAGGCGATGGCCAACCGCACAGATTTGCCACAACGCTTTACCGAAGACCCGGTGCGCACGGCAATTCTGATTGCCTCTACCGAAACGCTGGATGGCTTTGCCAGCGGCCTGTCAGAGATCGTGACAGATGAGGTCGCCCCTGCGCCCGTATCGCTTGATGGGCAGATCGGTGCCCTGCCTTTGCCGGTGCAGGGTCTGGTGTTGCGCCGCGCCAACGAAGCGGATGCAGCAGGCGTCAAGCGCCCCGGTGTGATCCTTGCCACGCGGCCCCGCGCCATCGTTACAACACCCACCGCCGCGACAGTGCGCTATCAGGGGGAGCTGCTGGATTTGGGCAATGTGGTGATTCTCGAACCGCAGGCAAATACGTTATTTGTTCTGGCAGGCCTTGATGTGGTTTACGCAAAAACCGGTCAAGTCATTGCTGCGGGCACGCCAATTGGCCTTATGGGCGGTGCTGCGGCAGAAATCGGCGCTACTTTGTCACCCCTTCGTGAAGGGACTGGCACTGAGCGCACAGAAACGCTCTATATAGAAGTAAGATTAGACAACACCCCAAAGGACCCCGCGACGTGGTTCCAAATGGATGAGGATTGATGACGCGATGAAGAAGTTTATGATGGCAGCCCTTGGCGGCACTGTGGCAGGCGTGATCGCCACCACACAGATCGCCGCGCCCCTGCTGGCGCAAGAAAGTGCCAAGACCGAGAACGTGTATGAGCAGCTTGACCTGTTTGGCGATATTTTTGAACGCATCCGCGCGCAATACGTTGAGGAAGTTGATTCAGCGGACCTAATCGAGGCCGCGATCAACGGCATGCTGACCTCGCTTGATCCGCATTCCAGCTATCTATCGCCCAAGGATGCCGTGAAAATGCGCGAACAGACCCGCGGTGAATTTGGCGGTCTGGGCATTGAGGTCACGCAAGAAGAGGGCTTTGTGAAAGTTGTGTCGCCCATCGACGGCACCCCCGCAGCCGAGGCCGGCATTCAGGCGGGCGATTTTATCACCCACGTCAACGATGAGAGCCTTCTGGGTCTGGCGTTGGATGATGCGGTTGAAATGATGCGCGGGCCGGTCGGGTCCGAGATCATCATTCGCGTCGTGCGCGAGGGCGAGGATGAGCCGTTTGACGTGTCCATCATCCGCGACACGATTGAACTGACCGTGGTGCGGTCGCGCACCGAAGGGGACACGGTGGTATTGCGCCTGTCCACATTCAACGAACAGACCTATCCCAAGATGAAAGAAGCCATCGAAGAGCAGGTCGCCGCCTTGGGTGGCATCGACAATGTGAACGGATTTGTCGTCGACCTGCGCAACAATCCTGGCGGCCTGCTGAATCAGGCGATTGCCGTATCGGATGCCTTCCTTGAGGAGGGTGAGATTGTCAGCACGCGGGGCCGTGAATTGGCCGATGGGGACCGTACAAACGCGACACCCGGTGATCTGGCTCAGGAAAAGCCGATTGTGGTTCTGATCAATGGCGGTTCTGCGTCCGCCTCCGAGATCGTCGCAGGCGCGTTGCAAGACCACCGCCGCGCGATTGTGATCGGCACCAAGAGCTTTGGTAAGGGGTCTGTCCAGACGGTTATGCCGTTGCGTGGCAATGGCGCGATGCGGCTGACAACGGCGCGCTATTACACGCCGTCGGGTCGTTCCATTCAGGCGCTGGGCGTATCGCCGGACATCATCGTCGAACAACCGCTTCCGCGCGTGGATGATGATGCCGACAATGAGGCCGATCAGCGTCCATCACGTTCCGAGGCGAACCTACGGGGCAGCCTGAACAACGACAGCCTGACAGATGATCAGGTGAAACAAATACTTGAGGACCGTGCAAAGGCCGAAAAAGCCGCGGAATTGCGTGAGGACGATTATCAGCTGGCCTACGCCATTGATATTCTCAAGGGTCTGTCCGCGCTTGGTCCACGCGACTAAGCACACGTCCTTAAGCAAACTCACTGCCAAAAACCAAAGGCCCGCATGATCTGCGGGCCTTTTGCGTGTCTCGCTACATGGTTTCCAGACAGTGACGCCGGAATGCGCGCTTGAGCATGTCCAGCTCGGCGCGCAAAAGATCCATCTCGGCGCGGATATCGTCGCCCAGCACATCACCGGCCAGCAGTGTAATATGGCCGATCTGCTCTTTCCGGGTGGCGTCAATGATCAACAGCGTCTGGACGCCATCCGCAATCGCATCGGGTGGAATCGGAACGCTCAACATCCACGTATTCTTGGCGTTATGGGCAGCAATAGTGACCCCTTCGACGGGTTTGTCGAGATGCGTAACCTCGACGCTAGGGGTTTCTGCCACGCCAGTGATGACGCCCTGCCACACACCCATTCTCATCGTTGTTTTTGTCAGTTCCAGTGTGCTCACGCGGGCGGTTCCTTAAATCTGGGCGCGCGGACGGCGCGAGAAAGTGAGATCGCGCAAGACCACCTGGTTCATCTGCGGTCTTTCAAAAATGATGTCGATCCATGCCCGTTCCACCCGTTTTTCGTTCAGGTTCGAATAGGCCAGATCAAACTCGACGCGGTGGTTGTCAGACCGAAGAGGCAATTCACGCACGATCTGCTCGGTGTTCGGTCCATTGCGGATGTTGAGGCGTGCAAAAATCTCGAGCGGTTTTTCAAGCTCCACAATTGCATCCATCTGGATAAGGTGGGTGCGTTTGAGCCCTTTGATCCCCTCTTCGGGGATGTCGACCACCAGCGATAGAAATGACCCGTCAAACTGGAAAACGTCCAGACGCAAACCGTAAGGTGCAAGGTCTTCCTTGCGCTGGTTACGCAGTTGGCGCAGCGTCAATTCCGAAAATTCGCAGTCATGAAACAAGGTCACTTCATCGCCGAGCCTCGATTTGGTCTGAACCGACGAAAGCCCCGGTGTCGGCAGCGACCCGCGCCACAGTTCAGGCCGCCACGCCCAATCTGCGTTGTGCGGTTTGGGAAAGCTGGTCGATCCGATCATCGGCAACGCAAGCCGTTCATCAGCCGTATGGATCAGCCGGTCGAGGTGGGTTTTCAGCTGTCGCGCCCGATCCCGTTGGCGGCGCAGCATGGGCAAATCCGCGTCAGCGGCTTTGCGTGCCGCACGCGCCCAGCGCTGGATGTTCCTAGAGAACACCTTTCCGTCAAGAAAGCCGAAACCAATTTTAGACATAAACAGCAGACACCCATTTTTAGGCAGTGTATCCAGCCAAAGGGTTGCATTCAAATGAATTGGCAACATTCCCGTGGTGTTTGGACGAATTGTTGCCAAATCAGAAACAGATTAATTGGTGCTTTCCTCAGTCCGCCGGATCAGTTCCGCAACCAGCGCGCGTCCCTCTCGGGTGATCGCGGCACCATCGGCAGGACCGTAAAGGGCGATACCAAGGACTTGGCCGTTAACCAATGCAGAGCCCCGCCAGTGGTCTGGTGACATATCCGGCCCAATAGCATCGCCTGTTGCGCGAAATACAACGCTTGTATCATTTGCTACGAGGGCGGACACGTCGCGCAGCCCGAATGCGGCTGCCGTCTGGGTCGGTGTGGGTAGTGTTCCGGTCCCACGTGCTTGGGCCACGCTGACCGTCATCACGCCAATCGGGGCACCACGACCGCCCCCGTCCGCGCCCAGCTTGTCGCAGCGCGCAAGCAGCGCAAACCGTGGTCTCAGGCTTTCACCGTCGATGCAGTAACCTGTTGGCGGGACGAGCGTCACAACCCCGAACGCCATCGGTGCTTGGGCCAAGGCCTCGGCATTCGGCTTGGCATTGATGCTTGAAAGGCCGCTGATCAGGTCCGTTGTCTGGCTACCTTTGCAGGCAGCCAGAAACGTCAGTAAAATCGCCGCAACGCTGGTTTTACAGGTCCATGTAATCATGCGTTTCGGCCTTGCCGCCGGGGTGCGTGACCGCGCCCAGATAGGTTGGCCCCACCAGCTGCGCATATTTCCACAATGCGCCGGACGCATAGTTTGTTGGTTTTGCGCCGGCCCATGCCGCCTTGCGTGTCGCCAACTCATCGTCCGTCAAATCAACGGAAATGGACCCTTCGATTGCGTTCAGCGTGATCATATCACCGTTCTGCAACAACCCGATAGGCCCGCCAAGCGCGGCCTCTGGCCCCACGTGACCGACGCAAAAACCGCGCGTCGCACCCGAGAAACGACCATCAGTGATCAGCGCGACTTTTTTGCCCATACCCTGACCCGACAGGGCCGC
>JAFMHE010000004.1:13137-33774 GCA_017854675.1 Paracoccaceae bacterium
TCGGTGTGGATCAGACCCGCTTTGCGCAGTTCTTTCATCACAACCGGCACCCCGCCCGCCTCATAGAGGTCTTTGGCGACATAGGCGCCGCCAGGCTTCATATCGACAAAATGCGGCGTGTCGCGGAAGATTTCGCAGACGTCTTCGAGGAAGAATTCAATGCCTGCCTCATGTGCCATCGCTGGCAAGTGCAGACCAGCATTGGTAGAGCCACCGGTGCAAGCCACGATGCGCGCCGCGTTCTCGAACGCCTGACGGGTGCAGATGTCGCGCGCGCGGATGTTCTTTTCAATCAGGTTCATCACGGCGGCACCCGAAGCCACACCATATTCATCACGTGATTTATAGGGCGCAGGTGCACCGGATGAGTTTGGCAACGCCAAACCGATCGCCTCGGACACACAGGCCATTGTGTTGGCTGTGAACTGGCCGCCGCAGGCACCGGCGGACGGGCACGCCACCCGCTCAAGGATTTCCAACTCGGCTTCGGTCATGGTGCCGCCTTGCCAGTTGCCGACAGCCTCGAACATGTCCTGAACGGTCAAATCACGGTTGGCAAACGCGGCGGGCACATCTGCACCTTCAGGCGCGCGGCCCGGCAGGATTGACCCGCCATACATGAAAACGGACGGCACGTTCAGACGGATCATCGCCATCATCATACCCGGCAATGACTTGTCACAACCCGCCAGACCGACCAGCGCATCATAGCAGTGGCCGCGCATTGTCAGTTCAACCGTGTCAGCAATCGCTTCGCGCGATGCCAGCGATGACCGCATGCCCTCGTGACCCATCGCGATGCCATCGGTGACGGTAATCGTGGTGAATTCGCGGGGCGAACCCTGTTCTTGCTTGACGCCGATCTTGACGGCTTGGGCCTGACGGTTCAGCGCGATGTTACAAGGCGCAGCTTCGTTCCAGCAGGTCGCGACCCCGACCAGCGGCTGGTGGATTTCTACATCCGTCATGCCCATTGCATAATAATACGACCGGTGCGGCGCGCGCGCGGGCCCTTCGGTGACGTGACGGCTGGGCAGTTTGGATTTGTCAAAGCGTGGGGTACTGGACATGTTTTTGTGCTCCTCGTAATGCGTTGGTAACGGAATAGTCGTGCAAACGGAGTGCTGCAAGGTAAAGCGGTGATGTTGTAATACGCGACACTTGGCCCTAGGTAGTCTGATGCACGCCGGCGGTCCGTTTCCAGAGACTTGGCATCAGCGAAAGTCCCGCATGGAACGCAGCATATTCTCTTTCATCTGGAAGTACTCCCGACGCGAACAGATCGCCTTGTTGTTGTTCACGGTTTTCACATTCCCTTTCCTGTATGCCACGCTTGAACTGCCAAAGCGCATCATCAACGATGCCATCGGTGCAGAAAGCGATGTGGTCGACCTGTTCGGCACTCAGATCACGCAGGTGCAATTCCTGTTTGCGCTGTGCTTTGGTTATCTGGCTGCCGTTCTGGTGCACGGACTGCTGAAAATGCGCCTGAACACCATGAAAGGTGTGTTGGCAGAACGTCTTTTGCGCAGGTTCCGGTATCAACTGGTCAGCCGAATGATGCGTTTCCCACGCAGTTACTTTCAGAACACGTCACAAGGTGAGTTGGTCAGCATGGTCACATCCGAGGCCGAACCAATGGGCGGTCTTATGGGCGACGCTGTGGCGCAACCTGCGTTTCAGGCGGGTCAGATGCTGATCATTGTGGTGTTTCTGTTCCTGCAAAGCCCGTGGTTCGGGTTGGCCGGTGTCGCGCTGATCCCGCTTCAGGCGTGGTTGATCCCGTTGTTGCAACGCCAGATCAATCTGCTGAACAAAGAGCGCATCAAGGAAGTGCGTCATTTTGCAGGCGAGATAGGCGAGACCGCAGCGGGGATCACCGATTTGCGCACCAACGGCGGTTGGCGGTTCCGGCTTGCGGGGTTCACAGACCGTTTGGGGCGGCTTTTTGAGGTGCGTTTCCGCATCTATCAGAAAAAGTTCTTTATGAAGTTTCTGAACAACTTCATCACTCAGCTGACACCGTTTTTCTTTTACGCCGTTGGTGGATACCTCGCCATCATGGGCGAGATTACAGTGGGCGCGCTGGTCGCGGCGCTGGCCGCTTACAAAGACCTGAGCAACCCTTGGAAAGAGTTGCTGGCCTACTACAACCAGACGCAGGATATGGCGTTGCGCTGGGACGTGGTGACAGAACGATTTGCGCCAGACGGCATGATTGATCCAGCGTTATTCGAGGGTGTCCCAGACGAAATCCCGCAACTGCGTGGTGATATCGAGCTAAACAATATTAGCGTGCGGAATGCAGATGGTAACTTTGTGCTGGAAGACATCTCCCTTCATATTCCGGCGGGAAGTCACGTAGCGATAGAGGTGGCAACACAGTCAGAACGCACCGCACTGGCCGAAGTTCTGACGCGCGAGATTGTGCCAACGCGCGGCAGCATCAAGATCGCGGACAAAGACCTGTCCAAGCTGCATCAGGCTGTTGTTGCTGCGCGCATCGGCTATGCCAGCGCGCATCCCTATCTGTTTCAAGGCAACATCGGCGACAACCTGTTGATGCCATTGCGTACCAGCCCCAAGACCGTGCTGTGGGATCCAAAACACCGGGACCGCAAGGGGATTGAGGCCAAACGCGCAGGCAACAGCCGCGACAGCACCGCCGCAGACTGGCTTGATCCCGAGATTGCCGGGTTGAACACCACCGACGATGTGCAGCGGTTCTGGTATGAAATTACCGAAGCACTGGGCACGGCTGATATCATTTTTGAACGGATGCTTAACGCGCGCATGGACCCCGAGGTTCACCCCGTATTGGCGCGCCGTTTGGTCGAATTGCGCGATGAGGTTTACGACCGTCTGAAAGCCGAAGGGTTGGACAAGGTCGTCTACCGGTTTGACCCCGATACCTTTAACCCGGCGGTGCCCTTGGGCGGCAACTTGATGTTTGCGACGCCCAAGGAGGACATCAGCCAGCAGGGACTTGCCACCGAGAAACAATTTCTGAGCATGATCATTGAACAGGGTCTGGCAGAACCGGGCATTGCCATATCGCAAACTCTTGTTGAGACGCTGCATCAGACATTTGGCATGGATGGCACGGATCACCCGCTGTTCACCGCGCTCAACATCGACGAGGCGCTATATGAGCAGTTGGTTGATATTGCGTCGCGGCGGCGCGAAAGCGGCGATGCTGCACTTACCCACGAAGAGTTTGCGCTTTTGCTGACGGTGCCGTTTGCCTTTACTGCGGAACAGATCGGTCCTGCATTCCCCGATAGTTTCAAGGAAGAGATTCTGCGTATCCGGCAGTCGAACGGGGACAACCTGCGCAAATCCGCAGGTGATTTGTTCGTGCCGATCGCGCCCGATAATTATCTGCCCCGTCTCACCATGCTTGAGAACCTGATCTACGGTCGTATTTCTGCGATGGCGGGCCTGCAGGGGGATATGGTTCAGGATGTCGTGACCCAAGTTGTTGAGGCGCATGACCTCAAGCGGCTGGTATCCGCTAATCTGTTTGACGTGCCGACCGCGATTGGTGGATCAAACCTGCCGGCAATTTTTCAGGAACGTGCGGCCTATGGCCGGGCCGCCATCAAGCGCCCTGATGTCTTGGTTTTCAACGAGCTTGTCGCGGGTCAAGGGCCTGAGGCGCAGGCACAAATTCGCAATCGGCTGAGTGTGCTGTTGCCGGATACAACGCAAATCTACATCAATGGCAGTTTTGCAGACCCCACCAGTTTCGACATGCATGTCGAAATCCGAAATGGCCGTATTGATGGCCAAGCCGAACAGGAAACCGCCGAATCCAATGACAGCGGGTCGGATGATCTTCGCCGTAAGTTGCGCATTATCTCAAAGAATGACCTCTTTGCGACCCTCGACGCGCGCAATCGTCGTCTGCTTGCCTTTGCTGCGCAATGGTACACCGTAAAAGAGGGGCAGCGCATTTTTGCTGCGGGTGAACGGGCGGATGCCGCCTATTTGTGTTTGTCTGGCAAGGCCGAACTTGGCCACTACGAAGACAATGGCACCAGAAATCACATTTCTGACGTAGGTCCGGGCCGCTTGATTGGTGATTTGGCGATCATTCTGGATCAGCCGCGACAGCTGGACCTTGTCGCAACCGAGGACTCGCAGTTCTTGCGCATCGGCGCTGAGCAATTCCGTGCGGTGGTTGAAAATGACAAAACCGTGGTGCTAAGCTTGCTGCGCACAGTTGGTGGATATTTGTCAGGGGCTGCCGATCTGATGATTGCCGCAGGTATTGAAATACCGCGTGAAGAAGGTCCAGCGCCGCCCCCGTTGGTAGAAGGTGACGTCAAACCATGAGCCTGCGGCGCGCATATCAGGCCCATGAAATGCTTGTCGCACCTGCGCGTGCGCGTCGCGCGTTATGGCGTTTTGCGGGCGGTTTGATCCTTGCTTTTGTGATTTATGTCGCTCTGAATCAGGCGTTCTTTGCGACGGTTTTTTCATTTGTTGGCAGCAGTGGATCACTGTTTGAAGGTGGCATTCTGACGGGCACATCGCCAATGTCGATGTATGTCCTGCTGGTGAGTTTTGCGTTTATGACGGTCGGGATCGGCATAACAGTGCGCATCCTGCACAACCGCAGTCTGCGCAGCGTGCTGGGACCGTTGCCACTGTTGTGGACCGACTTCAGGCGCGTGTCCGTGATGATGGTTCTCTTGCTTGTCGTGCTTGCAGTCCTGCCCCCCTGGGACATGGGGGGCGCTTATGTCAGCAATATGCCCGTGGGCCTATGGGCGCTTTTGCTGCCGGTGTCGCTGATTGCTGTGCTGATACAGGTCAGCGCCGAAGAGATCGTTTTTCGCGGCTATATCCAGCAGCAATTGGCAGCGCGGTTCAAATCCCCTTGGGTGTGGATGGTTCTGCCTGCGGCCCTGTTTGCGCTGAGTCACTATCTGCCGCAAGAAGCGGGGCAGAACGCGCTAAAAATCGCGCTTTGGGCGGGTATTTTTGGCCTGCTTATGGCGGATCTGACGGCGCGCTCAGGCACGCTTGGGCCTGCCATTGCCGTTCACCTTTGGAATAACATCTCTGCCATGCTGTTGGTTGGCCTGCCTGACAACCTTGGCGGGCTTGCGCTTATCATGCGCCGTTTTCAATGAATGACACGGCAGCGATGGCCGCGTGGTTGCCTGTCGACTTTGTCTTGATGTTCGTCTCATGGCTGGCTGCACGTCTCGCGATCCGGCGCTGATTGCATTTTCCTTCCGCGCCGCTTATCTGAAATGCAACAAGCCATCAGGGACCACACATGAACTGGATCAACAACTACGTCCGTCCCCGGATCAATTCGATCTTTTCGCGCCGCGAAACGCCGGACAATCTGTGGACCAAATGCGATGACTGCGGCACGATGCTGTTTCACCGCGAAGTGTCGGAGAACCTGAACGTCTGCACGAACTGCGGCCATCACATGCCCATCGGTGCGCGCGAACGGCTGACGTCGCTTTTTGACGGCGGTGTGTTCAATGAGATCAAGGTGCCAGCACCCACGCCGGACCCTCTGCATTTTCGCGATCAAAAGAAATACCCCGACCGCCTGCGCGCCGCGCAAAAGGAAACCGGTGAGGCAGAGGCGATGTTGGTCGCCGCCGGAGAGATGGGGCGCACGCCGATCATCGCCGTCTGTCAGGACTTCAGCTTTATGGCCGGGTCGATGGGCATGTACGTGGGCAACGCGATCATCGCGGCCGCGCAAGAAGCGGTCAAACTCAAACGTCCGCTGATCCTGTTTTCAGCCGCGGGCGGCGCGCGCATGCAGGAAGGGATTTTATCCCTGATGCAGATGCCGCGCACGACCGTTGCTGTGCAGATGCTGAAAGAGGCGGGGCTGCCCTACATCGTTGTTCTGACGCATCCGACAACGGGTGGTGTCACGGCCAGCTATGCGATGTTGGGCGATGTGCATATCGCCGAACCCAATGCGCTGATCTGCTTTGCCGGTCCGCGTGTGATCGAACAAACCATCCGTGAAAAACTGCCTGACGGGTTCCAGCGCGCTGAATACCTGCTGGAACATGGCATGCTGGACCGCGTCACGCCGCGCACTGAATTGCGTGACGAATTGATCAACATCACCCGCATGTTGCTGGGCCTGCCGCCTGCCGTGCGCGGTGATCTTCCGCCGCCACAAGAGGGTGGCGATCTGGATCATGCCCTTTCAGAGACAAAAAGCAGCACCTGAATGACCACCACATCATCTGACGTCATCCTTGAACGGATGATGGCCCTGCACCCCAAGATCATCGACCTGACCTTGGACCGGATGACCCATTTGCTGAACGCAATGGGCAATCCTGAAAACGATATGCCGCCGGTGATCCATGTCGCAGGCACCAATGGCAAGGGATCGACGCAGGCCATGATCCGCGCCGGGCTAGAGGCGATGGGCAAGTCGGTTCACGCCTACACCAGCCCGCATCTGGCACGGTTCCATGAACGCATTCGTCTGGCCGGAACGCTGATTGCAGAGGATGCGCTGACGGCTGTTCTGGATGAATGCTATGCGGCCAATGACGGTGGCAATATCACCTATTTTGAAATTACGACGGCGGCGGCGCTGCTGGCGTTTGCCCGTACACCTGCGGATTACACCTTGCTTGAGGTCGGCCTTGGCGGGCGTCTGGACGCGACCAATGTGGTTGACCGTCCCTTGATGACCGTAATCACCCCGGTCTCGATCGACCACCAGCAGTACCTTGGCGATACGTTGGGCGCGATTGCAGGCGAAAAGGCCGGCATCATCAAACGCGGTGTGCCCTGCGTCGTCGGCCCACAAGAAGAAGATGGTCTTGAGGTCATCGAAGCACGCGCAAACGCGCTGGGCGCGCCATTGCTGGTGTATGGCCAGCACTGGCATGTCGGCGTTGAAGCGGGTCGTCTGGTCTACCAAGATGAGAGCGGGCTGCTGGATTTGCCACTGCCGAATTTGCCGGGCGGACATCAGGTGATGAACGCGGGCGCAGCGCTTGCCGTTCTACGCCATCTGGGCGCGGATGAGGCCGCCTGCGAAGCGGCGGTCACAAAGGCAGAATGGCCTGCCCGCATGCAACGCCTGAAACACGGGCCACTGGTGGATGCAGCACCCGCCGCTGAACTGTGGCTGGACGGCGGGCATAACCCGGCGGCAGGTATCGCGATTGCCGATGTGCTGGCATCTGGTGCTGCGCGCCCGACGCATCTGATTTGCGGCATGCTGAACACCAAGGACATCGCGGGGTATCTGCGGCCCCTTGCTGCCGTTGCGCGCAGTTTGCATGCGGTGTCTATTCCGGGTGAAACCTCAACGCTGCCCGCCGAAAAGACCGCCGCAGTAGCGCGTGAGGTCGGTCTGGAGGCATTCGAGGCGTCCAGCGTTCAGGATGCGTTGGAGCAGATCATTGCGGCTGATCCACAGGCAAAAGTGCTGATCTGCGGATCGCTTTATCTTGCCGGTTCAATTTTACGCGAAAACGGATAGGGTCGGCGGCATGGATCAGTCGCCCCATCCCTCTGCCTGCATCTCGCGAAGGCGCGATGCGGTACGTTCAAATTCAAACGTGCCTTCGCCCTCCAGATACAACATTTCCGGTTTGGCTGCTGCCGATGCGATCAGCCGCACACGCGCCTCATAAAGCGCGTCAATCAACGTGACAAAGCGTTTGGCTTCATTGAAATTGTCGCGCCCCAATGCGGGGATATCATCCAGTAACAGAACGCGCACCGCCTCTGCCAACGCCAGATAGTCAGCCGCCCCCAACGGTTGACCACACAGATCGTGAAACCGCGCGCGCGCCATCCCGTTGTGAAAGCGCGGGATTTCGACCTTCCGCCCTTTGACATGCAAGACCAGCGGCGCGTCCTTGTTGCCGGTCAGATCACTCCAGACACTGTCCATCTCAGTACGGCTTTGCGCGCTGACAGGGGTGAAATAAACGTCACTTCCGGCCAGACTGTCTTGGCGGTAATCGGTCGGGCTTGCCAACTCATGCACAACCATCTTTTCCTTGATCATCTCGATGAACGGCACGAACAGGTTCCTGTTCAGGCCGTGCTTGTACAGTTCATCCGGCAGGCGGTTGGACGTCGTCACAACCACGACGCCCGCCGCGAACAGCGCCTGAAACAATCGCCCAACGATCATCGCATCGGTAATGTCGGTGATCTGCATTTCATCAAACGCCAGCAGGCGCACCGAGGCCGCCACATCGGCGGCAACGGGAGCAATCGCATCATCGACGCCAGTTTTACGGGCCTCGTGCATCGCGCTGTGAATTTCCTGCATAAAGGCATGGAAATGCACCCGCCGCGCAGGGATATCGTCCAGATGTGCGACGAACATGTCCATCAGCATTGATTTGCCGCGCCCCACACCCCCCCACAGGTACAGGCCCTTGGGCGGTTCGGGCGCTTTGCGAAAGAGCCCTTTTTTGACGGGCGTCAGCAGAGCCTCGCGAATGCGATCAAATTCGGGCATCACCGCCTCTTGGGCGGGATCGCGGCGCAGATCACCAGCGACGATAAGGCGCTCATATGTTTCGCGTAAACTGCTCATGGCGGCAGATGTAGCGGTATGGCTGGCGGTTGAAAAGCATCAAGAACGGGGGTGTGCGCCATCACAACCAATGATTTGACCCCACCGCAATTCACCGTAGTGTCAGCGGACCAACAGAATAGAATGCCAAGACATGCAGCAGCACCGCGCCCCCCTTTTCACACCCGTCCTGATTGTCAGCTGCGTCATCATCATGATCAGCTTTGCGGTGCGCGCGTCGTTTGGCGTCTTCCAAATCCCGATTGCCGAAGAATTTGGCTGGCTGCGCGCTGAATTCTCGCTGGCCATCGCAATCCAGAACCTTGCATGGGGTGTGGGCCAGCCGATCTTTGGCGCGATGGCGGAAAAGATCGGGGACCGCCGCGCCATCGTGATCGGTGCGGTGGTATATGCCGTGGGTCTGGTCCTGTCGGCGCAATCCGTCACCCCGTTTGAACATCAGGCCTATGCGTGGCTGGTCGGGTTCGGCATTGCGGGCACCGGGTTTGGCGTGGTTCTGGCCGTGGTTGGGCGCGCCTCGTCTGATGAAAACCGCTCAATGTCGCTGGCGATAGTGACGGCGGCGGGCAGCGGTGGGCAAATCTTTGGCGCCCCTGTCGCGGAATGGCTGCTTGGGTTTATGCCATGGCAATCTGTGTTTCTGGTGTTCGCGGCGACGGTCCTGTCGGTGATCCTGACCTTGCCGCTGATGCGCGCGCCCGTTCTGGCCAGCCGGGCTGAGTTGGAGGAAACGCTGGGCGAGATACTTCAAAAGGCGTTCAAAGACCCGACCTATACGCTGATATTCCTTGGTTTTTTCTCCTGCGGCTATCAGCTTGGCTTTATCACCGCGCATTTCCCGGCGTTTGTAACAGAGCTTTGCGGGCCGATCATGGTTGGTGGTGTGTTGCACAACATCGGGATCACGACGACTTCCGCGCTGGGTGCGGTTGCGATTTCGATCATCGGGCTGACCAATATTGCGGGAACACTGATGGCCGGCTGGGCAGGCAAAAGGTATTCGAAAAAATACCTGCTGGCCGGGATCTATACGGGGCGAACCATCATCGCTGGCCTGTTCATTATGATGCCGATCACGCCGATGTCTGTTGTGCTGTTTTCGGCGGGTATGGGCGCGCTGTGGCTGGCGACTGTGCCGCTGACCTCTGGTCTTGTGGCGCATATCTATGGGCTGCGTTATATGGGTACGCTTTATGGCATCGTGTTTTTCAGCCACCAATTGGGCAGCTTTCTGGGCGTCTGGCTGGGTGGCCGGATGTATGACGCGTTCGGCAGCTACACTGCGGTGTGGTGGATTGGCGTCGGCGTCGGTGCGTTCAGCGCAGTGCTGCATCTGCCCATCCGCGAGCGGCGTTTGGAAGGGTTGCGCACCGCCTAAGGTGCGTTCCACCGATCCAGAATATAGCGGCTGGTCATTAAATCCAGATGCGCGCCGCCGCCGTTTTTGAACAGTGTGATTTCATCGTCTGATTGCCTGATGAATTGGTCGAGGCTGTAGTAATCCGCGATAATATCATCACGGGTGATTGCACCTGTCTCAATTGGTATCTTGATCTCACCGATGTGGCCAACAGTCGTTTCAAAGCTGTCAACAAAGATCCGCGCGCGGGTCAGGGCGGTATCATCGACCTCTCGCATATCTGGCCGGTACGCGCCAATCAGATCAACGTGTTGACCGGGGCGCAGCCAATCACCTTTGATCAGCGGTTCGGTCGACATGGTCGCGCTGGTGATGATGTCCGCTTGGGCGACCGCTTGTTCCAGATCACTTGCGACCTGCAAACCGGGCAATTCCTGCGCCATAGCTTGCGCATTCGCTTGGGTCCGGTTCCAGACGGTGAACTGGGCCTCGGGAAACGCAGCACTATACGCAGAATGCAGCGCTCGGCCCTGATTGCCTGCCCCCACGATCAGGATGTTCTTGCTGTCGGGCCGTGCCAAACGGCGCGCAGCCAGCAGACTGTCGCCCGCAGTTTTCCACTTGGTCACCAGATGAAAGTCCACAATCGCGGCCAACACCCCGTTGTCGTCCGCATAAAGGTTCAGACCACCGTTCACGATGGGATGTCCTGCCTTGGGATTGTCAGGAAAGATTGTTGCGGATTTCACAGCAATCCCCAGACCGTCAATCCACGCAGCCCGGTTGAGCAGCGTGTCTTTGCCACGATACAGGAATGTATCTGCGATTTCGGCGCGGGGCAGGGCGTGACCCACCGCAATCGCATCCGTCAGTCCGATCCAGTCGAGCAAAGCCTCGCCCGCCTCAAACGGTATCATTGCAACATCCGACATGGGCTATCCTTTCGCTGCGGCGCGCAACTCACGCTCCAACGCTTCCAGAAAACGAGAGCGATCCGCTTTTGTAAAGCCTTTGCCGCCACCTTGCCTGAACGGGTCAGCGGCGCGCAGGTCCGTCATCAGATCACGGGTGGCCAGCACATTGCCGATGTTCGCCTGTGTCAGCGCCTCGCCATTGTGCTTGAGAACCCGCGCACCTGCTTCAACGCATTTTGCGGCCAGCGGGATGTCACCGGTGACGACCACATCGCCCTTGCCGCAGCGGTCCGCGATCCACATATCCGCCACATCAGGCCCGTCCGCGACAATCACCGTTTCGACAAACGGGTTTTGCGACGGGCGCAGCCCCCCGTTTGAGACGACAAA
The DNA here is from genome assembly GCA_017854675.1 of Paracoccaceae bacterium. Lineage (GTDB taxonomy): Bacteria > Pseudomonadota > Alphaproteobacteria > Rhodobacterales > Rhodobacteraceae > Sulfitobacter. The sequence continues at coordinate 24,374 of JAFMHE010000004.1, forward strand.
CATCTGCACCTTGTGACGTGTCGCGACGCGCTCGGCCTCTTCTTTGACCGGGCAGGCGTCCGCGTCGATGTAAAGCGCGGTCATTTCGCCCAAAGTGCATCGGCATGAAAGGCGACGTGGTCTTCCATAAAGGTCGATACAAAGAAATAGCTGTGATCATATCCGGGCTGCATGCGGAATATGCCGTTCTGACGCTTGGTGGCCATCGCATGGGACAACGCCTCGGGTGTGAGCAGATCAAGGAACTGATCTGACGCGCCTTGGTCGATCAACACGGGGCCATCAAAATCGGTTTTTTCCATCATCATGGTCGCGTCATGGCGCGCCCAAACCGTCTCATCATCGCCCAGATAAGCCGACAACTGCTTGCGACCCCAATCGCTGGCCGCAGGGTTGGTGATGGGCGCAAAGGCCGAAACAGAAGCGAACCGTCCGGGCAGGTTCATCGCCAAGGTCAGCGCGCCATGCCCGCCCATCGAATGACCGGTAATTGCTTGCCGCTCCATGTCGATCTCAAAGTTTGCGCCGATCAGGGCGGGTAATTCATCAGCGATATAGCTCCACATCTGGAAATGCGGGGCCCAAGGGTCTTGGGTCGCGTTCACATAAAACCCCGCCCCCTTGCCCAGATCATACGCCTCATCGTCTGCTACATCTTCGCCGCGGGGGGACGTGTCGGGAAACACCACCGCGATGCCATGTTCGGCCGCCCAGCCTTGCGCGCCCGCTTTGGTCATCGCGTTTTCGTGCGTGCAGGTCAGGCCGGACAGATACCAAAGGACCGGGACCGGGCCATCACGCGCCTCTTCGGGCAGGAACACCGCAAAGGTCATCTCGCAGTTGCAGACCTTCGAGGTGTGGGAATAGACACCCTGAGTGCCGCCAAAACAGGCGTTTTCGGATATGGTTTTCATCGGATGTTCCTTTCGTCGTGTGCGGTTGGGCAAGGGGTAGCGCCCCAATGGCATTTAAGAAAGTTTAAAACGCGCTGACCCAGCCAACCACAAGGCTGACGGTCAGGATGCTGCCAGCGGTCGAGACAAGGATTGCCGTTGAAACCCGCGTGGGCGCGACGTTGTAATGCTGCGCCAGCATATAGACATTTCCGGCGACCGGCAGCGCGGCGGCGGCAATGATCACGCCTGCCTTGAACGGATCAACGTTGAATACCAAAAGCGCTGCAAACGCCACAAATGCAGGGTGCAGCACCAGCTTGCAGAAAGACAACCAACCCGCAATCTCAAGCTTTTCGGCTGATTTCAGCGCCAGCGAAGCACCAATCGCAAAAAGCGCGCCGGGGGTGGCCGCACCGCCCAGAATGGCAAGAAATTCGTTCATTGGCTCAGGGATCGGGATGCTGAGGCCGGACCACAAAAACCCGAGCGTCAGCGACACAATCATTGGGTTTTTGAGCAGCCCCAAACCAATGGCCTTGAACGCCTTGACGCTGGCCTGTCCATCGCGCGACACGGTAATAAGGATGACGATCAGGCTGGAAAACACAATCATATCAACGGTCAACACCAGCAAGATCGGACCGATAGCTTCTGGTCCCAAAAGCAGCGTCAGCATGGGGATGCCCAGAAAACCGGCGTTGCCAATCACGGCGCATTGCGCCTCCATCGCGCAGGTCGCCATGTCCAGACGCCGCAGCAGGCCGACAATCGTGGCGATGCCGTAGACAAATGTCGTGCCCCACAAATACGCGACGACCAGCCGGGTGTCCCAGACCTCTGCCAGTGACAAATTCGCGGAAAAGCGAAAGATCATCGCGGAAAGCGCAAAGTAAAACACAAATTTCGTCAGATATGCCGTCGCCTCGGCCGTAAAGAACCGCGTGCGCCCCGCCCAATAGCCCAGCCCTATCAGAGCAAAGAAAGGCAAGGTTTTCATAAAGATGGCTATCATGCACTCAGGATTACCCAGCAAGAACAACCGGTGCAAGCTGTGGATTACCTGTCGTCAGCGGAAATTGAGCTTGGAACTGAACGAAACGGTTTATATGTTTGCCGTTCACACGCCGGAGACGCCATGACTGACCTTTCCCCGACCGTCCGCAAGGGCCGCAAGTATGATCAAGTGCTTGCAGGTGCACGGAAGGTGTTCATGTCAGACGGGTTCGAGGGTGCCAGCGTAGACGAGATCGCGCGCGTGGCAGCCGTTTCCAAGGCAACGCTGTACAGTTATTTCCCGGACAAGCGGCATTTGTTCATGGAAGTCGCGAACGCCGAATGTGCGCGGCAAAGCCAAGAAGCGCTTGATAACATTGATATGTCTGCACCACCGCATGAGGTACTAAGCCAAGCAGGCCATCATTTCTTGCGGTTTTTGACGTCTACCTTTGGCGTGCAGATATTCCGCATTTGCGTTGCTGAAACCGACAGGTTCCCGGAATTGGGGCGACGTTTTTACAGTTCTGGCCCTGCGGTGATGCGTGTGGAAATGGCGCTGTATTTTGAGCAGGCCGAAGCACGCGGCGAGCTGCGGATTGATGATTATGTGTTGGCCGCCGACCAGTTTGGCGAATTGTGCAAAGCGGATCTGTGGCCACGTTTGATATTTGGCGTGATCAAATCGGTAAGCGATGCCGAAATTGACCGTGTGATAGATGGCGCGGTTCAAACATTTATGGCGCGTTATGGCGCGTAATCAGGCACCGATACGATCATCGCGGTGACGTGCAGCTGATCCGGGGGTTAGCCCTTTGGACGCAGATCAACGATGCGCAACGCTTTGCCTTCTGACCGGGCAACGCCGCCGACATCTGCGACTTCGACCTTAACGCTGATCCCGACAGTTTGTTTGATCAGCGCCGCCATTACATTTGCAGCCTCGCGCCGCGCTTCGCCTGTCACAGATGCATCTGCGCATTCGCACAGCACGCGCATCTGGTCCATACGCCCCGGGCGGCTCAGCTCTATCTGGAAATGCGGGGCCAATCCGCGTGTGGCCATCAGCGCTTCTTCGATCTGGGTCGGAAAAATGTTGACGCCGCGCAGGATGATCATGTCGTCGCTGCGCCCCGTTACCTTTTCCATGCGCCGCATGCTGCGCGCGGTGCCGGGCAATAGACGGGTCAAATCACGGGTGCGATACCGGATGATCGGAAATGCCTCTTTGGTCAGCGAGGTGAATACCAACTCTCCCTGTTCGCCATCGGCCACGGGTTCGCCGGTTTCAGGGTTGATGATCTCTGGATAGAAATGGTCCTCCCAGATGTGCAGCCCGTCTTTGCTTTCGACACATTCCATCGACACGCCTGGTCCCATGACCTCGGATAGGCCGTAGATATCAACCGCATGCATGTCGAACGCCTGCTCGATCTCCAGCCGCATCGCGTTGGTCCACGGCTCTGCGCCAAAGATGCCGACCTCAAGCGAGCTTTGCCGGGGATCAATGCCTTGGGCGGCAAATTCATCAAGGATCGACAGGGCATAGGACGGCGTTACCGTGATCCCCTTTGGCTTGAAATCATCAATCAGGCGGACTTGGCGTGGGGTCATGCCCCCCGACACAGGATAGGTCGACAGGCCAAGCGCATCAGCCCCAAGGTGGATGCCCAAACCACCCGTAAACAGCCCGTAGCCATAGGCGTTGTGCAGCATATCACCCGGACGCATGCCCGCCGCCCGCAAGGAACGCGCGACAACACTGGCCCAGTTTTCAAGGTCGGTTTGGGTGTAGCCCACGACAGTCGGCTGGCCGGTTGTTCCGCTGGAGGCGTGGATGCGCGCCACCTTTTCGCGCGGAACGGCGAACATCTTGAACGGATAATTGTCGCGCAGGTCGGTTTTGACGGTAAAGGGAAATTTTGCCAGATCGCCAAGTGATTTCAGGTCATCCGGATGCATGCCCGCCGCGTCAAAGCTGGCCTTGTAGAACGGCACATTGTCGTAAGCGTGGCGCAGGGACCATTTCATCCGTTCCAGCTGAAGCGCTTCAATTTCGTCGCGGCTGGCGATTTCGATGGGGTCGAGGCTGCTTTTCAGGGGCGTCAGGTCTTTCATGCAGGTGTGTCCTCTTCGGAAAAATGCTGCCCTTTGATGCTGCGCGACAGGCCGCGGAACAGGGCGATGGTGCGTGCGTCTTCGCCCGTGACGACGACATCATAGACGCCGGACCGGCCTGTACGGGAAACTTCTGTCGCTGTGGCTGTCAGGATTTCACCCTGCTTGCCGGGGGCCAGATAGGTAATCTGGTTCTGCTGCGCGACGGTGTTTTGGTTATAGCTGTTGCAAGCAAACGCGAACGCGCTGTCGGCGAGTGTAAAGATATATCCACCATGGCAAATACGATGCCCGTTCAGCATGTCATCACGGACAATCATGGTCAGCACGGCTTGGCCCGGCGCGATTGCAGTCAGGGTCATGCCCAGTCCGGCAGAGGCCGTGTCGTTCGAAAACATGATCTCGGCGCATCGTGCGGCGCGGTCTTGTGGGGTCATTGCGGCATTCTTTATGTTTCAATTTTTCTGATTGATACACGATAATGTAACGCTTTCAAACAAGAACAGCAGCGTCCGGGACTTGATTTGATGCGCGAAGGACGCAACTGTAAGCCATGAGCATTCAGATCCCGCCGCAGGTCACCCCGCTGGAGCGGCCGCCCGAACAGGTCGCATTCCACCGCACAGAGCTTTCTGTGATCTTGTCGATCTATGGCCGTATGGTCGCAGCCGGTGAATGGCGCGATTACGGCATTTCCTGTCTGCGCGAGGTCGCAGTTTTTTCAGTGTTTCGGCGCACGGCCGAAGTGCCGCTTTACCGGATCGAAAAGCGGCCCAAGCTGCGCAACAAGCAAGGGATGTACGCCGTTATCGGACCGGGTGGTCAGGTGCTGCGCCGGGGCCATGACCTGAAATCAGTCCTGCGTGTGTTGGAACGGAAACTGATCCGGGCAGTGGACTAACGTCTAGAGCCGACGATGCGCGCTGACCTGTCCGTCGCCAGATTGTATAATGCGGGAAATCGTCTCAGCGATGCCTTCGTACCGCGTGGACATAGACCCTGCATTCGCATGGATCAGCGTTGCGTCATCGACAACCATGGCAACGTGGCCTTTCCAGAACAAAAGATCATTGCGCTGGTACGCGCCCGTCGCATGAAGGCCAATGGCCTGTTGCTGATCGCTGTCTCCGGGGCATGGAATACCGCATGCCAACAAAGCAGCCTGAACCAGACCAGAGCAATCAATCCCCCAACGGCTGTTCCCGCCCCATAGATACGGCGTGCCAAGAAAAGCAGCGGCGACTGCCGCCGGATCTGTGGCAAGGGTTTCAACCGGTCTGATATGCTCTGCCGGGATATAACCAGCAGCGGTTTGCGCAAACCTGCCAGTTATACGATCAACCGCAATCAGGCTGCCAAAAGACAATGACATCTTGTCGGGTGATTTGAAATTTGCGTCTGTATAAACATGTGTAGAGGGCGCGCTGACGGCATGGGTCGGCTCGAAAGTCGCGCCAAGGTTTGCGGCGGCGACATGCCCGCAATAGCCGTCTTTTGCTGCCTGAACATAGCACCAACCGTCCGCACGGTTCAGCACTGTGACACCCTCACCAAAGATCAGTTGACGGTCGCGCGGGCCGTTTGGCTGCCTGTTCAGATCCGCAACTGTCACCTGCACAACGGCTGCTTCGTTTAGGACAACCTGTTCAGGGTCTGGTGTCAGCCGCGGGTCGCTCATTTTGCCAATATCGTCTCAAGTGCTGCAAAAAGTGCCCGCGTGCCTTGTCCAACACCGCCTTTCGGACGGGCGGGCGCGTCGGCGGGTTGCCAGCCGTAAATATCGAAATGCGCATATGGGCTGTCGGTGACAAAACGGCGCAGGAACAGTGCGGCTGTAATACACCCGGCAAAGCCACCTTTCGGGGCGTTGTCCAGATCGGCGATACCCGGTTCGATCATCGGTTCATAAGGCGTGTGAAAGGGCAGGCGCCAGACCGGATCGGCGGTGGTCAGTGCTGCAGTCTCCAGCGCGCTCACAAACTGCTGCGCGTCAGAGAAATAGGGCGCAAGGTCGGGACCAACAGCCACGCGCGCCGCACCGGTAAGTGTCGCCATTGAGATGATCTGATCCGGCTTTTCCTCATCAGCCAAGGCGAGCGCGTCAGCCAGCACAAGACGCCCTTCGGCGTCCGTATTGTTGATCTCTACCGTCAACCCCTTGCGGGACGTCAGGATATCGCTGGGTCGAAAGGCATTGCCCGCGACAGAATTCTCTACTGCCGGGATCAGAACGCGCAGTTTGATCTGCATGCCGGTGGCCATGATCATATGTGCCAGACCCAGCACCGCTGCCGCACCACCCATATCCTTTTTCATCAACCCCATCGACGCGCCGGGTTTCAGGTTCAAGCCGCCGGTGTCAAAACACACACCCTTGCCGACCAGCGTGAGCGTTGGCCCCGTACCCCCCCAACGCATGTCAATCAGGCGCGGCGCGCGGTCAGCGGCGCGGCCAACCGTGTGGATCATTGGAAAGTTCTGCTCAAGCAACGTGTCACCAATGGTCACGTCAATCTGTGCGCCATGTTCATTGGCCAACTTGCGCGCCGCGTCTTCAAGGTTGGGTGGCCCCATGTCGGATGCGGGCGTGTTGATCAGATCGCGTGTCAGACACTCGCCGACGACCTGCGCTTCGATGCTGGCGATGTTCACATCTGGTGGTGCGACAAGTTCCGCAAGCAGCGGGGACTGGGTCCGGTATCTGTCAAAACGGTAAGCCGACAGCAGCCAGCCGATGCATTCAACCTCAAGCACCTCACTGTCCAGCCCTTCTACAATTTCATATGACCCTTTTGGCAGCCCCGCAGCCCCCGCAGCCAGCGCAAAACGATCCCGCGCGCGGCTTTTTGCGTTGCCATACCCCAGTGCAGCCATCATCGGCAGGCCGTCAGGCCCCATAATCACCAATGCCTGCCCGATACGCCCCTTGAATCCCTGCGCATTTGCCCAGGCCTGCGCAGTATCTGACTGGCCAGAGAGCCAGTCCATGCATTGGTCTTCTGTCACGACGGATAGCGGTATTGCGGTGTCGGTTCTGGCGGCAAATGTCGTTGGCATGGGGCGCTTTCTGAAAAGAGTACGCACACAAGCCTAGCGGTTATGCGCGCACCTGCAAGGGGTCAGAAAGGAACATCCTGCAAGTCCCAGACCGCCGTCAGCGAACGTTCCCCGATGCGGATCAGGCGCGACAGCGTGGCAGCGGCCGCAATGCCATCGCCATGATCAAGGCAACGGGTCACGTCCCGCGCGACACGCGCAACGGCATGCATGCCGATCTGTTCTGCAACACTGACAAGCGCATGAACGTTTTTGCGCAAAGCCACCCATTCAGCGTTGCTATAGAGCGCATCACAATCGCCCAAGCGATGCGCCAGTTCTTCAAGCGCGCGGCAAACGACGTCCTCTGCCCCGGCTTCGCCCAATTGATGATACAGGGCGCCCAATTGCTCCTGATCCACGCTGACCTGTTCAACGGGACGAATCTGTTGAACGTGATTTGTGTCCGCCATAGCGCCACCCCTTATTTTGACCCCCACGGCCTGCGAGAGGGTATAGGCGGCAATTATGTCCAAACCCTTGCGCCCGACTGGCATTTTCTCTCGAATTCGCTATAGATTTGGGATAACGCTCAGCGACGTGAAGTTGAAAAGAGGCGTATATGTACAGAGTCCGGCCCCTACCAAGCTATCTGGTTCAGCGCTATCATGGCTGGAAAGCAACGGGTTATGCCGATAACAAGGCTTGGTACAAGCGGCTGGCCTCGGATGGTCAGCACCCGCGCGCGATGGTTATTGCCTGCTGCGACAGCCGCGTGAATGTGATCTCGATCTTCGGAGCTGATCAGGGTGAGTTCTTTATTCACCGCAACATCGCAAATCTGGTGCCGCCCTATCAACCCGATGGTGACCACCATGGCACGTCTGCTGCGGTCGAATATGCGGTGCGCGTGCTAAAGGTCAGCAATCTGATCATTCTGGGCCATTCGGGATGTGGCGGCATCAAGGGCTGCATCGACATGTGCAAAGGAAATGCCCCCGAGCTGGAGGCCAAAGACAGTTTTGTGGGCCGCTGGATGGGTATTCTGCGCCCCCGTTTTGAACGGGTGGCCGACATCGAAGACGAAGAGGCCCAAGCACAGGCGATGGAAAAACAAGCCATCGTCACATCGCTGGAAAACCTGATGACCTTTCCGTGGATCGGAACATCGGTCGATGCGGGCGAACTGACCTTGCATGGTCTTTGGAATGACATTGGCGAAGGCTCGCTGGAGCATTACAACCCGCAAACCGACAGCTTTCACCAAGTATAAGGCCCCACCATGGAACAATTGTTTGCGCTTGCAGCGGACAACCTGATTTCGCCGATCATCCTCAGCTTTGCGCTGGGTGTGGCGGCCGCATTGGCGCGGTCTGATCTGAGCATCCCCGAGGCTGCCGCAAAGGCGCTGTCGATTTATCTGCTGTTCGCCATCGGATTCAAGGGCGGTGTCAGCGTGGCGGACCACGGAATTGATGGCACGCTGGGGCTGGCACTGCTGGCTGGTGTCATCTTGTCGGCTGTTTTGCCGTTGGTTGCGTTCGGTTTGCTGAAATCCATGACCAATCTTGGTCGGCTTGATGCTGCTGCGGTTGCCGCGCACTACGGCTCTATCTCTATCGTGACGTTTGTGGCCGGCACCTCGGTGCTGGAAAGTCAGGGCATCGGCGCTGAGGGCTATATGGTTGCCGTTGCTGCCGCGATGGAAGCACCTGCGATCTTGTCCGCTTTGTGGCTGGTGGCGCGCGGCGGCGGGTCGGGGTCCAAAGGCATGGACGGTGCGTTGATGCGCGAGATCATGTTGAACGGTTCCATCGTGTTGCTGGTTGGCGCGTTCTTTATCGGCTGGGCCACCGGTCCTGCGGGTCTGGCTGAAATCTCGAGCTTTATTGTCTCGCCGTTCAAAGGCGTCTTGTGCATCTTCCTGTTGGATATGGGGTTGGTTGCGGGCCGTGGCTTGCGACAAGGGGGCGGTATCTTGCGGCCCGGTGTGTTGTTGTTTGGTGTCCTGATGCCCTTGGTCGGATCGGTGTTTGGTCTGACCGCTGGTTTGCTGCTGGGTCTGTCGACGGGTGGCGTCGCCTTGATGATGGTGCTGTCGGCATCCGCGTCCTACATCGCGGTCCCTGCTGCGATGCGCGTGGCGCTGCCAGAGGCGAACCCGTCGCTGTACCTGACCTTGTCACTTGGCGTGACATTCCCGTTTAACCTGACCATTGGTCTGCCGCTATATGTGGCAGTTGCCCAAATGATGACCGGAGGCTGAGCCATGCAAACCCACAAGGCAAAACGTGTCGAGATCACGATTGAGGCGGTCATGGAATCGCGTCTGACAGCAGCGCTGCGCAAGGCCGAAGT
>JAFMHE010000004.1:34018-45545 GCA_017854675.1 Paracoccaceae bacterium
CTGAGTTTGCGGGGATGAACAGTGAGATTGTAACTCTGAAAATGCCCGAGGCGCTGTTGCGCGATGCCAGCAGCGTTGCGGCGGCGCAGGACGTAACCATCGGGCACCTTGTGCGCCAGCTATTGAAGAAAGAGGTGGACCGGCGGTTGAGGGCGAAAACGTCCAACCGGACGGATGAGCGGCTCATCGCGGCGCTTCAAGCGCTCCTCGTCCGCGATATGGCAGAAGCGTGCAGTTGGTCCGATCTCGCAGTCAGGTTGCGCAGGCATGGCTATGATCTGCGGCCAGCGGGCGGCGGTTTGACGCTTCATAAGACCAGTTGCGACACGCGGGTGTGCAAGGCATCCGAACTCGGCTTTGCCTACCGCACTTTGGTCGCACGTTTCCAACGCGGGATGCCCGATCACCCGCAGGACGCGCTCAACCTGATATTTGAGGCGGACAGCCCGCCACCCTTCGATGTGATCGAGCGGGATTAACGCAGCACCATACCTTCAGGCCACTGCATATCCACGTCGATCTTGATCTGCGCAGTAGCGCCCGCCGCAACATCTGTATTCCATTGCAACACACCACGCTTGTCATCCATATCGCGTAAATCCGGCACGGGTGACGCGGCCCATTCAATTTCCAGATCCTCTTGGACGGCATAAGGAACAGCGGCGATCACTTCGACCTTCCAATCGTTCTGACCAATGTTTTGTATGTCCATCCGCGTGGTTTCAGACTGCGCATTGGAGCGGCTGATAATGCCGCGATCCTCTTCGGACTGATCCAGAATTGTATAGCTCAGGCGCAAGTCTTCTATCGGGCCAAAAGGCAGCGTCACCTCAGCGCCTGCGGGCACCTGTTCAAAATACATGCCACCCAAAAGGGTGTTATCCAGATAAAGCGATGCGGATCCGGACGCCAACAAGGGTTCCTGCGTTTCGTTCTTGAACGCCGCCATCAGGAACGCGGTTTGGTCATAACGGGGTGCCGCGCGGGCAAAACGGCGCGCATCGAACGTCAGCGTGTCCAAGGCCACGCGCACAGCGTCCACATCACTTGCCACTGTGACGGGGGCAGGGGCGGTGTACAAAACGCCCGGCCCGTCAAAAGATGCTGTTGCCGCTTCTTCAACCATGACGGGGCTTTCCATCATCGCGGCACCGCTCAGGTCCGATGAGGTGGACCGCATCAGGGCTTTCGGGCTGGGGGCCGGTTCGTCTATGCGGCGGGGAATTGGAAACACATCGCTGGGCCGGGTCTGCTGGTCCAGCGCAAATGTAGACAACGTCAGCGCAACTTCCTGCCAGTTCTCCCCGCTCCATTGCGAGACCATTGCACCGCGTTTCAAATCCAGCGCGTCACCCGAAAGATAGACATCATAAACCGGTTCCCAAGTCGCCTGAACCAGATAGCTGAGCGTGATCGTTACCTCACCGGCGGCTGTGGCCTGCAAAGCGATGGTCAGTTGCGACGTCTCCTCTGGCGGTGGGGTCAGCGCGGCCAACGCGGCGCGTGCGTCTCTCAGATCACGTTCCAGATCAGGTCGTTCGTCATTCAATCTGCGCGCTGCGCGCTCCGCTGCAAGCGCGTCCTGCGCGGCACTCAGTGTTTCGGTTCCGATCATTTGTGCAAGCGCGCGCAGGCTGTCCACGTCTGTCGGCAGCCCTTCATTCGCGCCCAGTTCCCCCAAGAACCCTGATTTCGCATTGGCGGCTACTGCTGCAAGTTCTACCTCACGGATACGGTCATCAAGATCCTCAAGCGCGCGCTCTGCTGCTTTGATCGCATCTCTTGCGGCTTCAATGGCCCCGCTATCTCCGGTGGGTTGTGGCAAAACTGCATCGCGCCGGAACTGCGTTGTGCCAAGTTGAGCGCCGTCAAGGCCGACGCGCAAGAACTGCGGATCAACACTGCGTGGCAAGCCCGGCAGGATGACCTCGTGGCGGCCCGCTGGCAGTTGAACGCTTATTTCGCGCGTGACTTTTCCGGCGCCTGCATAAACCGTGACTGCGCTGGGCGTTGAGGTCAGGGTGAACGTGTCGGCCAAGGCCGCACCGGGCAGCAGGATCAGGCAAGCAAAGGCAAGGCGCATGGGGTTCTCCAATTCAATTCTGCTGTAGCTTGCACCGCGCCCCACAAAAGAAAAAGGGGACCATGCGGCCCCCTTTCCCCAAAATGAATTTTGAGCGGATATCAGCCCTTTTTCAGACACTCGCGGCCCAACAACTCTGCGATCTGCACGGCATTCAACGCAGCACCTTTGCGCAGGTTGTCCGACACGCACCACAGGTTCAGGCCGTTATCCAGCGTGCTGTCCTGACGGATACGGCTGATGAATGTCGCGAAATCACCGACACATTCGATCGGCGTGACGTATCCGCCGTCCTCACGTTTGTCGATCACCATGACACCGGGTGCCTCGCGCAGGATGTCGCGGGCTTCGTCTTCATCCAGATGATCTTCAAACTCGATGTTGATCGCCTCAGAGTGGCCAACAAACACCGGCACCCGGACGCAAGTCGCGGTGACTTTGATCTTGGGATCAATGATCTTTTTAGTCTCGACGACCATTTTCCACTCTTCCTTGGTGGAGCCGTCTTCCATGAACACGTCGATGTGCGGGATCACGTTGAACGCGATCTGTTTGGTGAACTTGTTCGGCGGCACGTCAGAGGTCGGGTTATAGATCGACTTGGTTTGATCCCACAATTCATCCGCGCCCTCTTTGCCCGCGCCAGACACCGACTGGTAAGTGCTGACGACAACGCGCTTGATCGTGGCGCGATCATGCAGTGGCTTAAGCGCCACAACCATTTGCGCGGTAGAACAATTGGGATTGGCGATGATGTTCTTCTTGGAATAGCCGTGAATCGCCTGCGGGTTCACTTCGGGCACAATCAACGGCACCTCAGAATCGTAGCGATAAAGCGAGGAATTGTCGATGACCACGCAGCCCGCTTTGGCGGCACTTGGTGCGTACTTTTTTGTCGCGTCAGAGCCGACTGCGAAAAGGGCAATATCCCATCCCGTAAAGTCGAACGTATCAAGATCCTTACATTTGAGCGTCTTATCCCCATAGCTGACTTCCGTGCCCTGAGAACGGCGGCTGGCCAACGCCACAATCTCGTCCACAGGAAACTGGCGTTCAGCCAGAATATTCAGCATTTCGCGGCCCACATTGCCAGTGGCACCAACGACGGCGATCCGGTAACCCATCTGTAAATCTCCAATATAAATGATGTGATGGTGCGCGGCACTTACACGGGTTGGTGAGGCGTGAAAAGGGTTTGCGCACGGTCGCTGGTTTGCGAAGCTGATTATGTGGTACGATAGCCTTAACAAAAGGATGTGATACGTGACCAAGCCGGATCAATTCTACGCGCTTTTGCCGCGGATCAACGCCTTTGACCAGTTGACCCAAGAGGCTTGCTATACGCCCTTGCCGCCGGCTTGGTTTATCGGTGCTGCCGACATTGTGAACTCAACAGGGCTGATTGCTGATGGACGCTATAAGACGGTGAATATGGTGGGCGCGGCGGTTATTTCTGCATTGATGAACGCGCTGGATAAGGCCAGCTTTCCCTTCGTATTTGGCGGGGATGGTGCAGGTTTTGCAATTGCGCCCCAAGATGAGGCCGCCGCGCGGGATGCGCTGGCCAAAGTTGCGTGTTGGGCGCGCGCCGAATTCGACATCGGCATGCGCGTTGCGTTGGTGCCGGTCGCCGATGCGCGCAGTGCAGGGTTCGATGTGCGGGTTGCACGTTTTCAAGCCTCGAAGGGCGCGGATTACGCTATGTTTGACGGGCGCGGTCTGTTGTGGGCAGAGGCGCAGATGAAAGCGGGTGCCTATTTGATTGATCCCGCACCTGTAGGGTCTGTACCGGATTTGACCGGCTTGTCGTGTCGCTGGTCGCATATGCCTGCACGCAACGGGACGATCCTGTCGCTTGTTGTCGCACCGCAGCCGGGTGCATCAGGGGGTGATATTGCCGCGATATATACGGAAATTATCGGGTTGGCCCAAGCGTTGGAACGTGGCGGCCATCCTGCACCGGTGACGGGGCCCGGATCAAATTGGCCACCCAAAGGGGCAGAGCTTGAGGCGCATGCCACGCGTGGAACCGGATCGCTGGGCGCGGCAAAGGCCAAAGCGTTGTTGGAATCCTTTGTGGCGTGGGTGCTTATCCGGACGGGCATCAAGCTGGGCGGATTTGATGCGCGCCGGTATGCCCGGATCGTCGGTGACAATGCCGATTTTCGCAAACTGGATGACGGTTTGAAAATGACGCTGGATTGTGACCCTAAAACGCAGGCCAAGATCGAAGGGGTGTTGTCAGATGCCCAAGACAGGGGTCTGCTGCGCTATGGTATTGCCACCCAAAGTGAGGCGATGATGACCTGCATCGTGCCGTCGATCATGACGGACGATCACGTGCATTTTATCGACGGAGCGGCGGGTGGATATACCCAAGCCGCGACACAGATGAAGCAGCATTCAAGCTGAGCTGTCGCGGCTGAAAAGGTAAATGATAAAACCCACCAGCAGCGTTCCGGTGAACAGAATAAACACAGCCGTATAGGGTGCAGCAGGGGTGATGGGCGGCAAGGACGCCGCATAGACGCGGCCCGACAGGAATTGCGCAATGCCGACACCACCGATGCTGAACAGGTTCAGCATGGTGACCCCGCGCCCGATCAGATGTGGTGGCAAAAAGCTGCGGCCATGGGCCATGATCACCGGATAGGTTGCGCCAAAGAACCCGATAATGCACATCAGAATCACAGAAAGAGCGAGCGAAGAGGCAGGCAACGCGATCAATGCGCCGCCAGCGATCAATGTGATGGCAGTGCCACCCGCGATCATCCATTTGCGCGACCGAAAAAACGTGTCTGCAGGGCCATAAGCCAATGCACCCGCGACCATGGCGATGCCCATGAACAGGCTGGCCTGGCCGATCAGGGCCGTGTCCGCGCCAAAAACATCGCGCAAATACGGGCCGATCCACAGACCGCGCACGGCGCCTGAAATGGCGTAAGTGACCCCGATCAAGGGAAAGATGAACCACAAGACGCGCATCCGCATCAGTTCCGCCAGCGAGCCTTTGGTTTCGCCGATCACCCGCGCCGGATCACGGACAAGGACCAGCGTGCCGAGAGCGACCAGAGACGACAGGGCGCAAAGCATCCAAAGCGTGTTGCGCCAGCCGATCACATCAGCGGCAAAGGCGGTCGGGTAGGCTGCGACCAGATTGCCGAGACTGCCAAGCCCGACCATGACAGAGGCAAGAAACGCGAACTGCGCGGGCGGATATTCGCGCGCAAAAATGTAGTAGGATGCCATCAGGACCGGCGAACAGCCGACACCGATCAGCGCCATCGCGATGCTGATGTGCAAGGGCGTGGTGGCAAGCGCAAAGAGGGCCGCCCCGCCGCCCCCGCCGATGAATAGCAACCACGCGGCGGTGCGCCGTGGTCCGATACTGTCGAGGGCCGCCCCGACCGGGATTTGCATCGCTGCAAAGGCCAGAAACCATAGACCGGAGGCAAAGGCGAGGTCGTCAGGCGTGGCACCAACGTCTTGTTCCAGGAGCCCTGCGAGCACAGCCAGAAACGCCCGGAAAAACTGGCTTAGAACATAGGCCAGTCCAAGCAGCAGGATGCCCGCGTTCATGTTGTGGGCGACTTCCATTTGGCAGACAGCGCGCGGGCGTGTTGGCTTAGCAGCAGGACATCTGCGCCAACGGCAACGAATTGCGCGCCCGCTTTCAAAGCGTTATCAGTCATTTCATCGACGGTCGAAAGGATACCCGGGGCTTTGCCCGCTGCCTTGATCCGGGTGATCGCATCCATGATCGCAGCTTGGACATCTACGTGCATTGCGTCGCCCATATGCCCCATGTCAGCGGCCAGATCGGCAGGGCCGATGAACACACCATCAACCCCTTCGACGGCAAGGACTTCATCAAGATTGGCAAGACCGCGCAGGTTTTCGACCTGTACGAGCAGACAGATTTCAGCGTCTGCCGTGGTTCCGTAATCGGTGCGTTTAGAGAATAATCCTGCACGGGCCACCGCATAACCGACACCCCGGTCGCCATGCGGTGGATAGGTCACATCACGCACCAGTTGGCGGGCTTGGTCTGCGGTCTCAACCATCGGGACCAACACGGTTTGCGCGCCAGCGTCCAAGACCTGTTTTATCAGATAGGTTTCCCCTACGGGCACGCGCACAACTGCATGGCTGTCAGATGCTTCAAGCACCTGAAGCTGCGCATAGATCGAGCGCAGGTCGTTGGGGCCGTGTTCGCCGTCAATCACCAGCCAGTCAAAACCGGCAGTGCCCATCAGTTCGGTGCTGACGGGATTGCCAAGGCCAAGCCAGCAACCAAAGACGGTCTTACCCTGCTTGAGGGCTTTCTTGAACGGGTTTGTCGGTGCGCGCATCTGGGTCGTCCTCAGCTATAGAATCGCCGCACCCTAGTGCGGGATCATCGGCTTTGACCAGAGGTGCCGTTTCAGGTGGAGGATTTAGAGCGTCCTTAAGATGGGCACGCACCCTCGCGGTCAAGCGTGGCGCGCGGATGCCTGAGGCGTCGATTGGGTTGGTGGCTTGGGCGATGCCGACCGCACCGGGTGCACGCAGCACGCCGTCCCTTACCATCGTGTCAAACAGCTGTGTCGCGGTGTTTATGTCAACGTGCAGATGACGGGCCAGCGTCGCGGGGCTGCATTTGTTTTGCGCACGCGCGATGAGCTGCGCCCATGCATAAGCTCCGGGAGGGAGCGCCGCAGCGGGGGCCGCAGTGGCAGGGGTGAATGCGCCGAAAGGAAGGGCAGGGGTTGCCGCAAGTGCAGCGATTGAAGTGGTAAATTCACGTCTGTTCATGGCGAAAATATAGACGTTTAACCCGGAATAATCAGGGGAATATTGCGGTCACAGTCACCCCGGACAAGCCAAAGGCCCACTTGCGCGGGCCTTTGGTCGTTGTATGGGAGGAGGTAGAGTTTAGCCTTTGGAGAACTCCGGATAGGCTTCCATGCCCAGTTCGGAGGTGTCCAGACCCATGATCTCGGCTTCTTCGCTAACACGGATGCCGACTGTAGCCTTGAGGATAAACCAGACCAGACCGGATGCGACGACCGTAAAGATGCCGACCACAAGGATGGAATAGAGCTGTGTTCCAAGGTTCGCGTCGCCGTTTGTGATGACAACCGCGATGGTGCCCCAGATGCCTGCAAAGAGGTGCACAGGGATCGCGCCGACAACATCGTCGATCTTGAGCTTGTCGAGGAACGGAACCGCGAAGACCACGATCAGACCACCAACACCACCGATGAGGGTCGCCATGCCAAGCGTCGGCGTCAGCGGCTCTGCTGTGATGGACACGAGGCCCGCAAGTGCGCCGTTCAGGATCATCGTCAGGTCAGGCTTTTTGTAGAGCAACTGCGTTGCGATCAGCGCCACAACAGCACCACCGGCAGCGGCAGCATTGGTGTTGGCAAAGATGCGGGAGACGTCAGCGATATCGCCTACAGAACCCATCGCCAGTTGTGAGCCGCCGTTAAAGCCGAACCAACCGAGCCACAGGATGAACATACCCAGTGTCGCGAGTGCAAGGTTGGAACCCGGCATCGGGTTTACACGACCGTCTTTGTATTTGCCGATACGTGGTCCAAGGATGATAGCGCCTGTCAAAGCAGCCCAACCACCAACGGAGTGCACGACTGTGGAACCCGCAAAGTCGAGGAAACCCATTTCGTCAAGGAAACCGCCGCCCCATTTCCAGGAAGCCTGCAAAGGATAGATGATACCCGTCAGGATGATGACGAAGATCAGGAAGGGCCAGAGTTTGATACGCTCAGCCAGCGCACCCGACACGATGGAGGCCGTTGCCGCACAGAACATCAACTGAAAGAAGAAGTCCGAACCGGTTGAAGCATACTCGCCATCGTCGGCACCCGCCAGATCGACGCCTACGGCTTCCAATACGCCCACACCGAACACGCCTGACAGGACGCCTTCAACGGACCATGTGCCCAAGGGATACATCAGGTTATATCCGAACGCCCAATAGGCGATGGTGGCCAGCGAAAACAGCGACACGTTTTTGGTCATCTGCATGGTCACGTTCTTGGAGCGGACCAAACCACCCTCCAGCATCGCAAAACCTGCGGCCATGAAGAACACCAGAAAGCCACCGATAAGAAACAGCAGCGTGTTCATGATCCAGACCATTTCGGCAGTGACTGCCGCCGCGTCCTGGGCCAGCGCAAACGTCGGAGCCAATGTGGCTACGGCGGCGACTGGAATGAGATATTTTTTATTCATCATTTCGTCCTTAATTAGATAGCGTCATCGCCAGTTTCGCCGGTACGCACGCGCACCGCTTGTTCCACGTCGAGGACAAAGATTTTGCCGTCGCCGATTTTGCCGGTCTGTGCTGTGCGCGAGATCACTTCGACCATCTGGTCTGCGACCGCGTCTGCCACGACCAGCTCCAGCTTTACCTTGGGTACGAAGTTCACAACGTACTCTGCCCCGCGATAGATTTCGGTATGGCCCGACTGCGCGCCAAAGCCTTTGATTTCTGTGACCATCAAGCCGCGAACGCCCGCAGTGGTCAGTGCCTCGCGGACTTCCTCCAGCTTGAATGGTTTAATGGTTGCAATGATGAGTTTCACCGATGTTTCCCTCTTCCGGTTGGCAGGTATGGCCTGCATTGTGCCACTGCAGCAAAATCGACCGGGGCGGCAATTTGGAAGGTTCGGCATTGCCCTCTATGCCAAATAGGCGGGATATATGATTAAAAATTAGGCATTATATATTAATTGCCTAAATAGTGATCAAAAATTTGATGGAAATGTGGCAAGTGATCGCTAAACAATCTGCCCTGTGCAGACTAAAATGAAAGAAAAAGGGCATGCCGAGCAGGCGATCTTATGAGTGATTCACGTAGACCCAAACGCCCTTTGGTGGCGGACAAACGGTATGGCAAGAGTGCGGGTAAAGCCGCCTCCAAGCCCACCAAGGCCCGTGCGAAAAAGCCAAGATCGGCAAAACGAGCGCCAGCACGGCCCAAGGGTCTGCTGGGTTATCTACGTGCCGCGATTTCATGGGTCCTACGGCTGATCTGGAAACTGACGTGGCGGCTGACGGCTGTCGCTGTCTTGGTGCTCGCGTTGGCTGTCGGGTATCATTACACAACTTTGCCGTCGCTTGAGACCTTGCTGGATGGTCGTGCGCGCGGATCAGTGACTTTGCTGGATGATAAGGGTGAGGTTTTCGCATGGCGGGGGGATCAGTTTGGCGGCGTGGTCACAGCCGAAACCGTGTCGAAACACCTGCGCAATGCCGTGATCGCCACAGAAGACCGCCGCTTTTATCGCCACTTTGGCATCAGCCCAAGGGGCATCGCGTCCGCCGTTCGCATTAACCTAAGCGAAGGGCGCGGGCCATTGTCGGGGCATGGTGGTTCAACAATTACACAACAAACCGCCAAGCTGATTTGTCTGGGCGAGCCGTTTGACCCGTCGGCTGGTCAGACTGAACGCGAATATGAAGCGTCTTGCCGGGCCGGAAATATCCAGCGCAAAGCCAAAGAAGCGCTTTATTCAATGGCGATGGAGTTGAAGTATTCCAAGAACGACATCCTTTCGATCTATCTGAACCGGGCCTACATGGGCGGTGGTGCCTATGGTGCAGAAGCTGCGGCACAACGGTTCTTTGGCAAGCCTGCGGCAACTGTAAACGCGGCTGAGGCCGCAATGCTCGCGGGTCTTTTGACGTCCCCTTCTGTCTTGTCACCAACCAACAGCCTGTTGCGGTCGCAAAACCGCGCCGCAACTGTCGTGCGCTTGATGGAAGAGCAAGGCTATCTGAGTGCGAGCGAGGCGCGTGAGGCACAAACCAACCCTGCCGTTCTGTCCGAAGCGGCAGAAGCGCGTGCAGGGGGGTATTTCGCCGATTGGGTGATGTCGACAGGCCCTGAGTTCTTTACCCGCAACACAACAGAAGACGTGATCATCCGCACGACGTTGGACCAGCGCGTTCAAAAGGCGGCTGAGGATGGTTTGAAATACATTTTCGAGAACAAAGTGCGCGAAGGATCAAACGCGCAGGCCGCGATTGTCGTGATGAGCGCGGACGGCGCGGTGCGCGCCATGGTGGGCGGTCGCAAAACCCAAGTGGTCGGTGCGTTCAACCGCGCCACGCAAGCGTTGCGCCAGACGGGATCTGCGTTCAAACCGTTTGTCTATGCCGCCGCCCTTGATCTGGGGTATTCGCCCAACGATCTGGTCGAGGACGCGCCATATTGCCTGAATATCGCAGGCTCGGGTGAATGGTGTCCGCGCAATTATACCAACCGTTTCTACGGAATGGTGACACTGGTTGAGGCGCTCAAGAATTCCCTCAACATTCCAGCGGTCAAAATCTCAGAAAGCGTGGGCCGCGACCTTGTCTCTCGTGTCGCATCGGAATTTGGTATTGATAGTGACCTCGCCGCTGGCCCCGCCTTGGCACTGGGTGCCTCTGAAAGCACGCTGATCGAGATGACCGGCGCCTATGCAGGTATTCTCAACGGTGGATCGTCGGTAACACCTTACGGGTTGGTCGAACTGCGCCTGCTGGGTGACGATGAACCTTTGATGGGAACGGGTGGCGGTATTGGTGAACGCGTCGTTCAACAAGAGGCTGCGCGTCAGCTTGTCTATATGATGGAAAAGGTCATTTCCGAAGGAACCGGCGCGCGTGCCCAGTTTGGCGGGCGCGCATTGGCGGGCAAGACCGGAACCACGTCGGCCGCAAAAGATGCGTGGTTTATCGGATTTTCCGCTGATTATGTTGCGGGTGTCTGGATGGGGTATGACGACAACACGCCGCTGACCGGCGTGACGGGTGGCGGGTTGCCCACAGATATCTGGCGCGAAGTCATGAGCCGTGTACACGAGGGGCTTCCCCTCAATCCGCTGCCAATGTCCGCGCCAATTTCCCCGACCGATCTTGGTGAAACCGCGCTTGGCACAAGCGGTGATGCCGGATCAGGTGGCACCAGAGATACTGGCAATATTATTGATCAAGTGCTCCGTGATATCTTTGGTGGCAGCAATGGTTCCGGCAGTTCGTCGCCTTCGCCGGATGCAGGGAACCGGTAAGGGGGGTTGACCCTATCTTAAGTAAACTGTGGCCTATTCGGTTTGGTCAGGGACTGGTTTCCCTGACCTGATCGGGAAAAACACAGGTTACTATGGCCGCTGATACCAACCAGAATGGTGCCGAAGAATTGCGTGCCTTTCGGCGGCAAAGCCGTGCTTTGTATTGGATCGTCGCACTGTTCAGCCTGTTTGCCACGCTGCTGACGCTGACAGGCCCGATTTACATGCTGCAAGTCTACGACCGGGTTCTTGGCTCCGGATCGCGAGAAACACTCGTGGCGTTGTCCTTGCTTGTGGTATTCCTATATTGTGTTTTGGGGTTGCTTGACGGCGCGCGGGCCCGCATTTCGTCCCGGATTGCTGCACGGTTTCAAACTGCGGC
>JAFMHE010000134.1:0-2080 GCA_017854675.1 Paracoccaceae bacterium
GTCGATGCCGATGACGCGGATGTGCAGGGGTATGAGCCGATCTGGCTTGAGGGTGCGGTTGTGGGGTTCTGTACGTCTGGCGGGTATTCCCATTTTGCGGGCAAGTCGATTGCCTTGGGGTTTGTGCCGCGCGCCCGTGCCGCAGAGGGGTTAAAGGTGGAGATCGAGATTTTGGATCAGATGCGCCCTGCCCGGTTGATCACAACGCCGCTGTTCGATCCTGAGGCAGTGCGGATGCGCGGATGAGTGGCATCGCCGCTTCGCTGTGATAGTCAGGCGCCATGAGCGCGCGTTTTGAATTTCCTGTCATTTTGTTGGCTGCCGGCCAATCTGCGCGCATGCGCGGGCGCGACAAGCTGCTAGAGGACGTCGAGGGGATGGCACTGTTGCGCCGTCAGGCGATGTTGGCGCGTGCCGCGACCACTTCGCTTGTGCTGATCGCGTTGCCGCCAGCGCCGCATCCCAGATACGGGGTGCTTGAGGGGTTGGATGTAACGCCTGTTCCTGTCGAGGACGCGGATGAGGGCATGAATGCCAGTCTGCGGGCGGCAATCGCGGCACTGCCTGCAAGCGCGACACATCTGATGGTCGTGCTTGCCGATATGCCGGAATTGACTGTCGCTGATTTGGGGGCCGTCGCGCATAGTGTTGCCACCCACCCGGACGCATTGATTTGGCGTGGCGCGACAGACAAGGGGGAACCCGGGCATCCAACAGTCTTTCACCGGTCCTTGTTCCCGGCGCTGGGCGCGCTGAAAGGGGACAGCGGCGGCAAAGATGTGATCACCACACACCATGACCGGGTCCATCTTGTCGCGCTTCCGACAAATCACGCGCGCCTTGATCTGGATACGCCCGAAGCATGGCAGGCATGGCGCGCGTCCCGCGAGACATAAGCGCAAATGCCGGGCCGCGATTGACGCCATTCTGGAAACAATACCTATAATTGAGGGGTATTGCCTCAAAATCTGGCACAATCAGGTTATGGCTGCGTCGAATCATTCCAGAGATCGTACAGACGCCATCCGATGTCGCACCAAAGGCGAATAGCAAATATAACTAAGGAATATTGCGGACTGGAAAGATCCAGTGGTACCCAAGGCCGGACTCGAACCGGCACGCCTCGCGGCGGGAGATTTTGAATCTCCTGCGTCTACCATTCCGCCACTTGGGCACTTGGCGGCGGGTCTAGCGTGCATCGCGCAGCCCTACAAGAGCAATTTAACACAACTTTGGAACTGGACCTTGACGCAGTCACCCGCGCATGGTGTTCCAACGCAGCGCAACCATGGATTTCAGATGATCAGACGTCTTTATGAATGGACTTTAAGCCTCGCCCAACATCCCCATGCACTTTGGGCGTTGGCGGTGGTTGCTTTTGTCGAAAGCTCCTTTTTTCCGATTCCACCCGACATTATCATGATCCCGATGATCATTGCGCGGCCCAACCGGGCATTTCTGATCGCGGGTGTTGCGCTGTTTGCCTCTGTCATGGGAGGGCTTTTGGGCTACGCCATCGGTGCGCTCGCGTTTGAAACATTGGGCCAGCCGATCTTGGCCGCTTTAGGCAAGGCTGACGCAATGGCGGAATTCTCCGGGCGGTTCAACGATCTGGGCTTTTGGGCTGTGCTGACGGCGGGTGTTACGCCCTTTCCGTACAAGGTCATCACGATCATGTCAGGCTGGACGGGCATGCCCCTTGGCATTTTCATAGCCACCTCCATCCTTGCGCGGGGTTTGCGGTTTTTCATCGTGGCAGGGCTGTTGTGGAAATACGGCGCGCCGATCCGCGACTTTATTGAACGCAGGCTTGGATTGATGTTCACACTGGCGCTGATTCTGCTGCTGGGCGGATTTGCAGCGGTGAAATTCCTATGAACAAAGCGCCTGTTCTCCTGACAATTGCCACTTTGGGGTCTGCCGCTTTGCTGCTGGGGGCTTACGGTTTTCAGCATATCGGTGGCCTCCTGCCCTGCAAGATGTGTCTGTGGCAACGGTGGCCGCATGGGGCGGCGATTCTGGTCGGTTTGGCCATTCTGATCACGGGTGAGCGGTCACTCGCTTGGCTAGGTGCTGTGGC
>JAFMHE010000134.1:2327-9596 GCA_017854675.1 Paracoccaceae bacterium
GCGCGCCGGACCTGAACGCTACCCCGATTTTGAAGTCTTCAAAAGCAGGCTGGTTTCGCTTGATACGATACCATCCAACCGCCGGATGCGGGTCAGAACCGCGTCAAATTGCTCAAGCGTTTCTGTGCCGATCTCGATGATCACATCCCAGCGCCCGTTGGTCGAATGGACCGCCCGAACTTCGGCCATTTGCCCTAATTGTCTTGCGACGCGCTCTGTTCCGCGCCCTTCGATGCCGATCATCATCATGCCGCGCACCGGATCACGCGCGACATCTGCCGGGGTCACAACGCTAAACCCGACAATATCGCCGCGGTCCTGAAGTTTCGCCAATCGCGCCCGCGCCGTGCCACGCGACACGCCAAGCCGCACAGCAAGATCCGATAACCCCATGCGGGCATCGTGGCGCAATGCCGCGATCAGGCGGTGATCCATTTCGTCCATAACTACCCACCACATTGGATGATTACCGACCAATACGGTCAATATGATAGCTTGTCGATGAACAATATCAGCAGATACATCAGGGTAACGATAGCAAATGGAGCTCAAACATGTCCCAAAAGCACTGCATTCTCGTTGGCGCACCAGTTGATTGCGGCAAAGCGCGCAAAGGCTGCCTGATGGGCCCTGATGCCTACCGCACGGCGGGATTGGCCGAAGCCTTGACCGGTCTGGGTCACAGCGTCAGTGACATGGGCAACATTGCCCCGCGCCCCTACACGCCCAAAGCCCACCCAAAGCTGATCGCGCTTGAGGAAACAATCGCCTGGACCGAGAGCCTTGCAGACTCGAGCGAAGCGGCATTGGCCGAAGGTCTGCCGATATTCATGGGCGGTGATCACGCATTGTCACTGGGCACCGTTCTGGGTGTCATGCGCCATGCAGAGACGCAAAATCGCCCCCTTTTCGTGCTATGGCTGGATGCGCATACGGATTTTCACACGTTGGAAAGCACCGACAGCGGCAACTTGCACGGCACGCCCTTGGGCTATGTGACCGGGCGCACGGGCTTTGACGGCTTTCCCGCCATCACAACACCGGTCCCGCAAGACAACGTCGCCATCATCGGCTTGCGCTCTGTCGATGCCGCCGAACGCACTGCGCTGCAAGACACCACAATCACCCATGTCGACATGCGCCAGATTGACGAACACGGCATCGCGCGGCCGCTTCAGGCGTTTCTGGACACGGTCGAGGCTGCCGGTGGCATGCTGCATGTGTCCTTGGACGTGGATTTCCTTGATCCTTCCGTCGCCCCGGCTGTTGGCACCACCGTTCCCGGCGGCGCAACCGTGCGCGAAGGCCATCTGGTCATGGAAATGCTGCACGACAGCGGATTGATGACATCGCTTGATCTGGTGGAGCTGAACCCGTTTCTGGATGAGCGCGGGCGCACGGCATCCTTGATGGTGGATCTGGCTGCCTCGGCGCTGGGTCGCAACGTCTTTGACCGTCCGACACGCGCGTTCTGAACCTGTCCTGAATTTTAAGGAATACCCGATGACATCGCTCACACCGTCCGAAAAAGCGCTGGTGCCTTTCGTCTCTGTCGATCACATGATGAAACTGATCCACCATGTCGGTCTCGAGGATATGCTGCGCGGTCTCGCGGTCTATATCGAAGAAGACTTCAAGCGCTGGCCCTTGTTCGACAAGACCCCGCGCGTGGCCAGCCATTCCGAAAAGGGCGTCATCGAATTGATGCCGACCTCGGATGGGGATGTCTACGGGTTCAAATACGTCAACGGCCACCCGTCCAACACAGCAGATGGTTTGCAAACCGTGACGGCGTTCGGCCTGCTGGCCGATGTGGCCTCTGGCTATCCAGTTCTGCTGAGTGAAATGACGATCCTGACCGCCCTGCGCACGGCCGCAACATCGGCCTTGGTCGCCCGGACGTTGGCCCCCAAGGGCGCGCATGTCATGGCGATGATCGGCAACGGCGCGCAATCGGAATTCCAGTCGCTGGCGATGAAAGCCATCGCAGGCGTGACCGAGGTCCGGCTTTTCGACATTGACCCTGCCGCCACTGCGAAATGTGCAGCCAATCTGGCCGGTCATGGGTTGACCGTCGTATCCTGCAAATCCGCCGAAGAAGCGATTATGGGTGCGCAGATCATCACCACCTGCACCGCGGACAAACAATACGCCACGATCCTGACCGACAACATGGTTGGTGCGGGCGTTCACATCAACGCCATCGGTGGTGATTGTCCGGGCAAGACCGAACTGGCCCCCGCGATCCTGCACCGTGCAGGCATTTTCGTCGAATACCCCGAACAGACCCGCATTGAGGGCGAAATTCAGCAACTTAGCCCCGACCACCCTGTTACCGAAATTTGGGAAGTGCTGACGGGTCAGGCAAAGGGCCGCGTCGATGACACACAGATAACGCTCTTTGACAGCGTCGGCTTTGCGATCGAGGATTTTTCGGCTTTGCGTTATGTGCGCGCCCAGATTGCGGAAACGCAATTGTTCCATCCTCTGGACCTGCTTGCCGATCCTGACGATCCGCGTGATCTGTTCGGCATGTTGCAACGCGCACAGTAACGCGCGGCGCTGCCCCTATTTAGGCTGCGCCGTGACATCCATACCATAGAGCCAATCATAGGCCCCGATCATCCGCCCCGGCAGCAGTGCAGAGCCAAGCCGCAGACCCAGATGTGCGGCACTGCGCAGCGGTCCGGGCCACAGGTGATAGCGCCACGCATTGCCGTTGGCGGCATTGATTACGCGCGTGACGCGGGCATGACGGCGCTGTTGATATTCGGCAATGCCAGCAGCGCCACGCCGCATAACCGTGTCAGCCAGCACCCAGGCATCCTCGAGCGCCATATTGGCCCCCTGCGCCAGAAACGGCAGCGTTGGATGTGCTGCATCACCCAGCAAGGCCACGCCCTGCGCCCCCCAATTTGCCGCCACCGGATGCCGGTGCAGTCCCCACAACGAAACGTTATCGACCAAAGCCAACAGTGCTTTTGCATCGCCACCAAATTCCGAGAATGCGGCACGCAGATGTGCGGGATCATCGGGATGGTTCCAGCCTTCTGCGGCCCAGTCGCTTCGTTCTTCTACCGCGACAAGGTTCACAAAACGTGCATTGCGCAACGGATAGCTGACCAGATGGCGCCCCGGTCCCATCGTGACATGCGCCTCATCGGGATGGTTACGGGTATTGGGCACAATCGCCCGCCACGCCACCTGTCCGGTAAACGCCGCCTCATCAGGGCCGTTCAACACCGGGCGCGCGACCGAATGGATGCCATCAGCCGCAACCACCAGTTCGGCCTTGCGCGTGCTGCCATCCGCCATTTGCACCTGTGGCAGCGCACCTTGGCGGATGCTGGCAACCTGCGCGCCCATCTCGAATGTCACGTTTTCGCGTTTGGCTGCACCGGCCAACACGTCAATCAGATCAGCCCGGTGCAGGAAGTAATATTCCTGCCCCTTTTTGAGCCGGATCAGGTCTAGCCGAGCAACCTGTTTGCCAGCCTCATAGTCGCGCAGCACGACCGCCTGCCCGCGCACTGCGGCCTTTTGGGTCAGCGCCGCACCCAATCCAAGCGCGCGCATGACGCACATCCCGTTGGGGCTGATCTGCAAGCCTGCGCCCACCTCGCGCAACTTGTCGGACTGTTCAATCAATGTGACTGCAACGCCCTTGCGCGCCAAGGCCGCCGCTGCCGCCAACCCGCCAATGCCGCCACCCACCACAATCGCGTTAGAGATGCTCATCTGTGTCCCCCAAACGAAAAACGCCGAAACCCCTACGGGCCTCGGCGTCATACTTCTAGACATCCTTACAAAGGATCAATCGTCGCGGTGCACTTTCTCGCGGCGTTCGTGCTTTTCCTGTGCCTCAAGGCTCATGGTCGCAATTGGACGCGCATCAAGGCGCTTGAGGGAAATCGGCTCCCCCGTCACGGAACAATATCCGAATTCGCCTTCATCAATGCGGCGCAGTGCGGCTTCGATCTTGCTGACCAGCTTGCGCGCACGGTCACGCGTGCGCAACTCTAGCGCGCGGTCAGTTTCCTCGGAGGCACGGTCGTTTACATCCGGAATGTTGCGTGTCCCGTCTTGCAGCGCTTCGATCGTATCGCGGCTGTCCTCGATCAACTCTGCTTTCCAATTCAACAGCTTGCGGCGAAAATACTCCACTTGCTTGTCGTTCATGAACAGCTCATCTTCGGCTGGCGAATAATCATCCGCCAAGAAAACTTCCTGCTTCATTGCGTAATCCTCAACAGTTTTGGCTACTGACATATTGAGAGGTGTCTCCCCGAGTATCCCCATGACGCCGCGTCTAGCGCAGCCGCCATGGATTGTCACTACACAATCCCTATCGTTTTTGGTTAAACCAAGGCTAACATACGGCCCATTAAAGGATTTGAGCGCAGATGAAATTCCAAGGCACCGCTGACTATGTCGCCACCGACGACCTAACAATTGCCGTTAACGCGGCTGTAACGCTGGAGCGTCCACTGCTGGTGAAAGGCGAACCCGGCACAGGCAAAACCGAACTGGCAAAACAGGTGTCCTCGGCGCTTGGGTTGCGGATGATTGAATGGAACATCAAGTCCACCACACGCGCCCAGCAAGGTCTTTATGAATATGACGCCGTCAGCCGCCTGCG
Organism: Paracoccaceae bacterium; assembly: GCA_017854675.1. GTDB lineage: Bacteria > Pseudomonadota > Alphaproteobacteria > Rhodobacterales > Rhodobacteraceae > Sulfitobacter. Next base: position 6,967 of record JAFMHE010000134.1, read on the forward strand.
CGACAGCCAGTTGGGCGAAGAGCGCGTGCATGATGTGGCCAACTACATTCGCAAAGGCAAACTGTGGCAGGCGTTTGACGCTGATGAAAAAGTCGTTCTGCTGATCGACGAGATCGACAAAGCCGACATTGAATTCCCCAATGACCTGCTCCAAGAGCTTGATAAGATGGAGTTCTTTGTCTACGAGACCGGTGAGACGATCAAGGCACGCCAGCGCCCTATCGTAATCATCACCTCCAACAACGAAAAAGAACTGCCCGACGCGTTTTTGCGCCGCTGCTTTTTCCACTATATCCGGTTTCCGGAGATGGAGACGCTGAAAAAGATCGTCGAGGTACACCATCCATCCATCAAGGAAACGCTGCTGACCACGGCTCTGACCCAATTCTATGAAATCCGCGAACAGCAGGGTCTCAAGAAAAAGCCATCAACATCCGAAGTTCTGGATTGGCTAAAACTGCTGTTGGCAGAGGACTTGGATGCCGCCGATCTCAAGAAAGACGGCAAGTCTGCCCTGCCCAAATTGCACGGCGCGTTACTGAAAAACGAGCAGGACGTGCACCTGTTCGAGCGTCTTGCCTTTATGGCACGCGGTCAACGCTAAGGTCGACCAACACAAGATATGCCAATAAATTTGCCTGACCCCATAGGGGGTTAGGCAAATGTGGCGATTTACGTGACTCAGAAACAACAACTGCCGGTTATGCCTTATTGGGGATAATTTGCCCCTATATTGCCTCAATACCTCCCTAGTAAGGTCGAGATGACAGGCGAAAAGACCTGACATCGAACGCTCAAAAAGGGCAGGCAGGCAGTTTATGGTTATTCAAATGGCACGCTTTGGGCGCATGATTTCCATGCCGCCTGAGCGCACAAATACGTTGATCTCCTTTGACCCAAAAGGCGTGTTCGCATGAACGGGCGTCTTGTGCTGCCTTTCGTGTTGTTTCTTAACGCATGTGTCCCCGCCTCGATCCCTGATGTCGCCACCCGCGCCAGTTTCGCCGAAAGCACCCTGCCCCCGATGAAGGTGTTCGGCGGCAGTTCCCCGGATGCGCCGATCCGGTCCAACAACGATCTGGCAATTGATTTCATTGAACTGTCTTTCCAGATGGAAAGCGGTCGCAAGCTGCCCATCCTTACCCGCTTTGAAACGCCGATCACCGTGCGTGTGACCGGGGAACAACCCCCGACGCTGGGCCCGGACCTTAAGATGCTGATCGCGCGTTTGCGTTCAGAGGCCAGGATCGACATCAGCCGCACCACAAGTTCGAATGCCAACATCACCATTCAGGCGGTCTCGCGCTCTGAAATCCGCCGTGTTTTGCCGCAAGCCGCCTGTTTTGTTGCCCCCAACGTCACCACCATTGATGAATACCGCGCCGCGCGCCGTAAACCACAGACCAACTGGTCCACACTAAGCAAACGCGAAAGGCTGGCGATTTTCCTGCCAAACGATGCCAGCCCGCAAGAAGTCCGCGATTGCCTGCACGAGGAACTGGCACAGGCGCTGGGACCGATCAACGATCTCTACCGTCTGCCCGACAGTGTGTTCAACGATGACAACGTCCACACGGTGCTGACCGGCTTCGATATGCTTATTCTGCGGACCTACTACGATCCGGCGCTGCGCTCTGGCATGAGCCGTGGAGAGGTTGCCGCAGCCCTGCCCGGCATCCTTGCCCGAACAAATCCACGCGGTGCTGCAAAACGCGCCAGCTTCTCGACACGCACACCAAAAGACTGGACCGCCGCGATCCAAACCGCATTGGGTCGCTCCATCTCGTTCTCGGGGCGCAACGCTGCCGCGAGCGAAGCCATCCGCATCGCCAAAGCAATGGGCTGGCAGGATCACCGCCGTGCATTTGCACATTATGCAATGGGCCGCGTCCTGCAGACCGATGATCCGGAAACCGCGCATATGCATTATGTCGCAGCCGACCGGTTTTATGCCAACAGCCCCGGCACAGATTTGCACCGCGCCTATGTCGCCACGCAGTTGTCGGCTTATGCCATTACCAAAGGTGAAGGGGCCAAAGCCCTGTCAATCATAGCGCCACACATCCCTACGGCCAAACGCAATGAAAACGCGGCCCTCTTGTCGACCCTGCTTTTGCTCCGCTCCGAAGCACTGGAACTGGAAAACCGTCACGCAGAAGCGCGTAGCGTCAGGCTGGACAGTATCGGCTGGGCGCGGTACGGGTTTGGCGCTGATTGGGTTGTGCGGGCCAAGCTGCGCGAGATCGCCTCGCTGAACCCGCTCAAAGGATAAAACCACGGGGGAAAGCGCTGCATGATCGTCATCGTATTGGGCATTTTGGGCGCTGTTCTAGGGGGCCTGAGTGCCCGCAAAAGACGCGGCAACCGCAAAGACATTGCACAATATGCGGCCGGCTACGCCATCGCCTTTATGATTGTGGGCATGGTCATCACGGTCTTTGTTGATCGCATATTTTTCGCGGGCTGAGGGGCATGTTTTTACCGTTCTTTGACCAGCTACGCCGCCACAAAGTTCCTGTGTCCATGCGCGAGTTCCTCGCTTTTCTGGACGGGATGGCCGCGGGTATCGCGACCTACGACGTAGAGGCGTTCTATTACCTCGCCCGCGTTTCGATGGTCAAAGATGAACG
>JAFMHE010000135.1 GCA_017854675.1 Paracoccaceae bacterium
GCTGTCAGAAACGCCTTTTCGCGGCGTTCGATCACGCGGTTCAGCCACGGTTTTGAAACATCAAAAATACGCGTCAGGTGTTGGACGGAAACAAGCGCCATCAGGCCACCTTTGCTTTGTGGGGCAGGGGAAAGAAACACGCCGCTGCACCGCCGCCATCCTGCAGGGTCGGGGCGGGGTCTGCGGCGCATTTATCCGTTGAATAGGGGCAACGGGGATGAAAGGCACAACCGGTCGGCAGATTGTCCAGACGCGGCATTGCGCCGGGGATCTGGTGCAGACGCGCCTTGCCCCGAGAGGCCAGCGGTGTCGAGCCCATGAGGCCATCGGTATAGGGGTGCGACGGTTTGGTCAGCACGTCGCGCACCGGGCCAAGTTCGACCAGTTTGCCCGCGTACATCACGGCAACGCGGTCGGCTGCCTCGGCGATCACGCCCATGTCGTGGGTGATCAGCATAACGGCCGTGCCGCGCGTGCGGCAAAGTTGTTTCAGCAGGGCGATGATCTGCGCTTGAACAGAGACATCAAGGGCGGTCGTGGGTTCGTCGGCGATGATCAGGCTTGGCTCTGCGCACAGCGCAAGGGCGATGACGACACGCTGGCGCATGCCGCCGGAGAATTCATGGGGATAGCTGTTTACACGTTCGCGGGCACCCGGAATGCCGACTTCTTCCAGCGCTGCGATGGCACGTTGTTGCGCCTGATCGCGGGTCACATCAAGGTGGGCGAGGATGGTTTCAGTCAACTGATCCCCGATGCGCAGCAAGGGGTTAAGCGAAGTCAGCGGGTCTTGAAACACCATGCCGATCTGCTTGCCGCGCAGTTTGCGCATGGCGTCACCCTTGAGGTGGTCGATGCGGGTGCCGTTGACGTGGATTTCACCCTTGGAAATGTGGGCAGGGGGCGACAGCAGGCCAATGACCGCGTTGCCGGCCATGGATTTACCCGCACCGGATTCGCCAACGACGCCAAGGATTTCACCGGGTGCGATGTCATATGAGACACCATCGACAGGGCGCAGGATGCCGTAGCGCGTAGGAATTTCGACGGTGAGATCGCGGATGGAGAGGATGGGTTGGGTCATTTAGCGAAGCCTCGGGTTCAGTGCGTCGCGCAGCCAATCGCCGAGCAGGTTCACCGAGAGCGCCAGCACCAGCAAGGTCACGGCGGGGAACAGCAAAATCCACCATTCTCCCGAGAAGAGAAAGCCTTGGCCGATGCGGATCAGTGTGCCGAGGGAGGGTTGTGTGGGCGGTGCGCCGACGCCCAAGAACGATAGCGTAGCCTCTGCGATGATTGCCAATGCCAGTGAAATTGTTGCGATGACCAGCACCGGGGACAGCACGTTCGGCAGGATGTGGCGCAGCATGATGGCGGGTGATGTGCGGCCGATCAGGCGGGCGGCTTGAACGTATTCCTTGTTTTTCTCGACCAAAGTCGCGCCACGTACCACGCGGGCGAATTGCACCCAATCGGACAGGCCGATTGCGATGATCAACACCCAGATTGCCATCTGGTCGCGGTATTCGACGGGGGTGATGCCTTTGGCGACACCAAAGATCAGCATCGCGACAAGGATCGCAGGGAACGTCAGTTGGACGTCTGCGACACGCATGATGATTGTTTCGGTCCAGCCGCCGACATAGCCCGCCAACAAGCCCAGCGTGATGCCCAGCACCATGGCAAAGAGGACAGCGGCGGCCCCCACAAACAAGGATATCCGCATGCCGTAAAGGATGGTTGAAAACACATCGCGGCCCTGATCGTCGGTGCCGAGCCAGAAGGTTTCACCGGTGAAGGCGTTAGGGGTCATGGGCGCAGAAAAGCCGTTCATCAGGTTGAGCGAGCCGGGATCGAACGGGTTGTAGGGTGCGATGAGCGGCGCGAATATCGCGGCTAATACGATCAGCGCAAAGACGGTAAACGACACCACAGCAACGGGGGAGCGTTTGAACGTGTACATGAAATCGGATTGCCACCAGAGCGACAAGCGCGACGGGTCTTTTTCCGGGATGGGCGCGTCTTGGGGCAGGGGGGTGTCGGTCATATCAATGGCCTCCCGTACGGTCGGCGCGCAGGCGCGGATCAATGGAGAAATACAAAAGGTCAACGATCAGGTTGATGCCAACGAACATCACGGAAATCAGCATCAGATAGGCGGCCATCACCGGAATATCGACGAACTGGATCGCGTTGATGAACAAAAGACCCACACCGGGCCATTGGAACACGGTTTCGGTAATGATCGCAAACGCGATGATGGAACCAAGCTGTAGGCCCGTCACTGTGATCACTGGAACCAGCGTGTTTTTCAGCGCATGGCGAAAGTTCACGGCACGGTCGCGCAGGCCACGGGCGCGGGCAAAACGGATGTAGTCCTGACGCAGCACCTCGAGCATTTCGGACCGCACCAGCCGCATGATCAGGGTCATCTGGTACAGGCCGAGAGTGATCGACGGCAGAATGAGCGCCTTTAGGCCGGATTCAGTGAGGAAACCGGTGGTCCACCAGCCTATTCGGACGGTATCGCCCCTTCCGAAACTGGGCAGCCAGCCGAGTTCGACCGAGAACAGGTAAATCAATAAAATACCAATGAGAAAGGTCGGTAGGGACACCCCGATCAGCGAGAGCGACATGATGGCGTTGGCGGTAAATCCGTCGCGGCGGATTGCGGTAAACACGCCCAAACCGATGCCGATAGAGATGGCAAGGAACCCCGAAACTGCGGCAAGTTCGAGGGTCGCAGGCGCACGTTCCAACAGAATTTGCGAGACAGGGCGGCCTTGTCTATAGCTGACGCCGAAATTACCCTGAACGGCACCGGCCAGAAATTTCACATATTGCACCGGAAACGGCTGATCGAGGCCAAGTTGGGTGCGCAGGCGTTCAATATCGGCCTGTGTGCGCTCTTGGCCCAGCATGTTGTCGATGGGGTCGCCGACAAAGCGGAACATGGAAAACGCCACAGCCCCCACGACCAGCAGGACGAGGAAAGATTGGGCGATGCGTTGAATGATATATGCCAGCATGTGCGCAAGAGACAGTGTGTGGGCGGTGGGGTCAAGAGGGCGCGACCCGGTCGCGGCACTCCTTTGGCGCGTTTTTGTGAGTTTGCAGAAGGTTCACGCGGACCCGGAGGTAAAGTCAGGCCAGCAGATGCTCTGGCAGGTCAACGCCGCGGATGAAGACGCCTAATTTCCCCCGGAGCCGTCCGCGCAGATTGTCTGGACATTTTGCCAGAAGGTTCTCTGTGACCTGACGGCAGGCTTCGTATTTTCGGAAATGTGAGGGCATGCGGTAATGCATCAGCCTGACGTCTGCAATGTCTTCGACGCCTTTCAGCCGGTAGGGCGAAAAGTTGTGCAGATTGGACATGACTTCTGTCCGCCCGCCCATCCGCGCGGCGGCAACCGGCAGCGCGATTTGATCAAGCCACGGGCGTTTGTCGGCAATGGCAGGGTTGGCATCAATGGCCAGCGCGGTATCAAACCACAGGTCTGGTAAACGCTGCCTGGCCGCATTGCCGTTTTCGACAAAACCGACGACGCCTGCATTGAAATACGGGATCACGATGCGCGCGCGGCCTTTGCTGAGGCGTACACGCCAGTCGGGTACGGGCAAGTCGAACATGTCATAAACTGCGGTCCAGTCATCTTGATTGCTGCCCCATGTCTGCACCCCTTCGGAGGTCGCAAAAAGCGGCGTGTTCGCGGTGACAAGCGAGAAATCGGGGTCTTTCAGGCACAAGACATCAGTATCCAGAAACACCGACAGATCGGTGTCGCGGGGTTCTTTCGACGCCAGAATTTTATTGCCATGCGGATAGGCCGGGTTCCAGTCGACCTGTTTGGTGTCAAAGCCGCGTGTATCAACGCGCAGAATGTCCAGCATGCGCCGCGTTATTCTGGGTACAGCGTCGATCTTTTCGTGAGGGACATAGGCGACGATCTTGGGCCCGTTGCCCAAAGTGTCGCGGATGGATTGGGCCAGCAGCATGGCGGGAACCTCAAAAGCTGGTCCGTCCATGACAAAGAAATAGGTGATCGACCGGTGGTCAATGCCGCGCATCTCCGTTGTGGGCTGTACAGATGCGGATGGTGCGGCAAAAGGGGCCAGTTCGGGCTGTTTTTTGAGGGTGCGTTTGTAGGCGTTCAACGGTTGCAACAGTTTCGTTGCGCCCGCCTTGTCACCGGCAAAACAGGCGTTGATAAAATCGTGCTGAAGGCCCTCGCGTTTGAGGCGGGCAGGGACGTTGTGATGCACCTCTGGCAAGATCAGGTGCAGGATGTTTTTTGCACGCGGCATGCGGTCACGTTGTGGTTTTTCGCGGCCCATTTCACCGTGCACAACGAAATACTGCGGCCCGTCGGTGATCAGGTCGCCGACCTCACGGTAGCGGAATGACGTGATCCGGTCGCGGAAATTCATCCACCGTTTGTCATCGCCTGCAATCTGTGGATGGACCGATATTTGTGGCGAAAGGGCAACGGCGGCGGTGGCATCAAGGTCAGCGGCGCAAGCCAGCGCGTAAAACCCGCCCATTGAATGGCCAAGGGTCACGATTTCGGTCGCCTTGACCTGTTCCTTGAATTTCTGGACGTGAAAATAGATTTTTTCGCGCAATCCCGGTGCGTTCAACCATGTGCGTTGCGGGTCAGAGATAAAAATCACATGCCGCGTCCCGTTGTCGGTCGCGACCTGCGGGAAAGAGACTTCTTGGGGCAGTTGGGGATCAGCGTCGCCCGTGGGGCTGAAACAAACGACCAGCACGTCACCCGTCCCGACATAATGCCAAGTGTGAAGATCGTCGTCCCGCAACTGCGGCACAATTTCTAACGTCTCGTTCTGCATCGCTGGCACTGCTCCGGCGTTTTTGTTTTTTGCCAATTCTAAGCAGGGTAGGGGTTTGAAGATACTATTTTCCAAATAAAATTGAGACAGTGTGGCCTGCATGCCAGCGGCGGCGGCAAAATTTTTCTGGGGTCATCACGCAAAACGCCGCTTCCCTGACAGGAAAGCGGCGTTTCAGAAGCTTGAAATGAGAGATAAAGCCTCGAGTGTTGGCCTTTAGTTCACTGTGACCCAGCGTAGCATAAAGAAGTTATCGGGGCGCTGTGTCATGTCGATGTTGGCTTGTGTGCCCCAAACCAGTGGCTGCACATAAAGCGGCACATAAGCGGCCTCGTCCTGTAGGATCTGGGCGGTTTCGTCCAGCATGGCTTGGCGCTTGGTATCGTCAATTTCCGACTGGATCATCGGCAGCAGTTCATCGACACGGGCGTTGGAATAACCGCCAAAGTTCCATGAGCCGAGCTTTTTCTCGTCGTTCGGGGTGGCGGCAAGGAACCGGATCGGGTGTTCGGCGTCAAAGGTGCCGGGAGACCAGCCAAGAAGGTACATGTCGTAGTTATCGGCGCGCAGTTCGGGCCAGTAGTTCTGCACCGGCATCGCGTCGAGGGTGGCGCGCATCCCGACTTGGGCCAGCATGCCCGTGACCGCCTGACAGACGGCTTCGTCGTTCAGGTAACGGTCGTTGGTGCATTTCAGGCCAAAGGAAAAACCGTCGGGATAGCCTGCTTCGGTCAGCAGGGCACGGGCCTCATCGGGGCTATAGACGGGGCGGCGCGCAAGGCTGTCTGTGTAGCCGCGCATCGCGGGTGAGACCAACTGGCTGACCTCTTCGGCATTGCCGCGCATGATGGTTTGCAGGATTGCGGGCACGTTGATCGCGTGGCCCACCGCTTGGCGGACGCGGACATCTGCAAAGGGGTTTTTGTCTGTTGTTTCGGCTGAGTATTTCAGCGCGTCGGCCTCATGCGGAAAGCCCAGCATGATCACGCGCGCCTCAATGCCTTGGATGATGTTCACATCCGGGTTCTGTTTCAAACGCTCGGTGTCTTGAATCGGGACGGGGTTGATAAAGTCGATGTCACCCGAAAGCAGCGCCGCGACGGCGGTGGCGGGGTTCTGGATCGGGGTCAGTGTTGCGCGTGTGATGTTATGTTCGGCGGTGTCCCACCAGCCCGCATGTGGCACAAGAACAGTGCTGAGACCGGGTGCGCGTTCGTCCAGCATGAACGCGCCGGTGCCATTGGTGTTAAGGGTGGCGAAATTGCCGTTGTCTTTGTCGGGGCGGGCGGCGGCGTTTGCCTCGGCCCAACCTGCGTCGACAATCATCCAGTTGGCGATGCTGTCGGGAAAGATCGGGTTGGGGGCAGAGGTCATGATGTCGATGGTATAATCGTCAACGACGTTGACCTCTGACACCGGCGCGAACCAGCTGCGGGTATCGGCCTCTTCGGAGGATGCGCGTTCATACGAAAAGAGCACGTCTTGGGCGGTGAAATCACTGCCGTCGTGGAATTTGACGCCTTGGCGCAGAGTAAAGCGCCAGCCTTCTCCCGCGCCGATGGGTTCCCATGACGTGGCGAGGGCAGGTTCAATCACCATGTCCTTGTCGCGGCGCACGAGGCCCTCGTAGATGTTGTTCAGAAAGCCCAAGACGGGGGCAGAATTGACCGCATGGGGGTCCATCGTCTGGGGATCAGTTGTTTCGGCCCAGCTGAATTCGGCGGCATGGGCCGAAGTGGCCAGCAGGGCAGCGAAAGCTGCGGAATAGGTGAGGCGGCGCATGGGCGTGTCCAACTTTTCTGTTGAGTATTGAGGTGAGAGCCGGGGGTTTTTGCACCTGTCGTCCACTGGACTTGAACCAATGGCGCGTAACGCAGGAGCCCCGCAGAAGTTTATTTGGAAAATTGAAGGGGAAAGAGGGCGGTGCGCTTATGTGCGACCGCCCTCTAGTTTGCTTAGTTCATTTTGAAGTATTTGACCTTTGGTTGGTCTTCTGGATCAACTTCTATACCGACTTTGTCAGTCATGCCCCAGTTCAGCACCTGGTGGTGGATGGGGATGTAAAGGGCCTCATCCTGAACGACCCGCCAGATTGCTGCGATGTCAGCATTGCGCGATTCCAGGTTGGTGTTGGAGGCCAACGACTTGATCTTTGCGTCCAAGGCGTCGTTGTCATAACCGGTGCCGTTCCATGTGCCGATGTCGCTTTCGCGGCCGTGGACCAGAAAGTTGAAGACATATTCGGAATCGTAGGTCGGCACGCCCCAACCCAGCATATAAAAGTCAGTTTTGCCGTCTGTGATCAGCGGGAAGTGCTGCGCTTTGGGTTTGGCATCAAGGTTAACCGTTACGCCGATTTGACCCAGCATCCCGACAGCTGCCTGACAGATCGCTTCGTCGTTGACATAGCGGTCGTTCGGGCAATCAAGGCGAATTGAGAAGCCATCGGCATATCCGGCCTCAGCCATCATTGCCTTTGCGCCTTCGATGTCTGTTGAGGATTCCGCGTCCATCTCTGCGGTCCAGCCGTTGACGAAGGGCGGTGCAATCATGCCTGCGGGCTCTGACTGACCGCGCATAACGACCTGCTTGATCGCATCACGGTTGATCGCCATCGACATCGCCTTGCGCACACGCGCGTCGGCCAGCGGGTTGGCACCGTCTACGTTGTCCGCCTCGATATCATCGGCACCTTGGTTCATGCCAAAAAAGATCACGCGGTTTTGGGCGGCTGTTTTGATGGTCAGCCCGTCAACGCCGTTCACGCGGGTCAAATCCTGTACGGGCATGTCCTGAAGGAAATCAATCTCGCCTGACAACAGGGCCGCCACGCGGGTCGCGGCGTTCTGGATCGGGGTATAGACGATCTCCGAGACTTCCATGGGGAATTGGTCGATGCCCCAGTAGTTCTCGTTGCGGGTCATCACGGTTTTCACGTCAGGCTCGCGGCTGGTCAGCACGTAAGGACCGGTGCCATTGACGTTGGTTGTGGCAAACGTCAGTTCGCCGCCTTCAAAGTCCTGCACGTTGACGGTGTTGTTCGCCTCGGTCCAGCCTTTGTCCATGATGAACAGGTTGGTCAGGTTGCTGGGCAAGATCGGGTTCGGGCCATCGGTGACGATTTCGACGGTATAGTCGTCAACAGCACGCACTTCGGTGATGGAGCCGATTAATTCTTTCATGTCGGAATTGGGTTGCTTGGCGCGGTTGAAGCTGAACACCACGTCTTCGGCGGTGAAGGCCGCACCATCATGGAAGGTCACGCCCTCGCGCAGTTTGAACACCCAGACATTGGGATCATCAGAGGATGGTGCCCATTCGGTCGCAAGTGCCGGATCAAACGCACCGGTGGTGTCGCGGATGATCAGCGGCTCGTACATCTGGTGGCGGATGGTGTGTGTCGGCCCTTCGTTTTGAGCGTGAGGGTCAAGCGTCAAGGCATCGCCAGAGCGCGCCCAGCGAAGCGTTTCGGCGTTGGCCAGCGCTGTTGTGGACAACAGTGCAGCCGCCGTCAGCAGGGTAAGAGTTGATTTCATTGGTGATCTCCCGGTTATATTTACTTTGCGCAGTTTTTGCGAAGGGGTTCGATTACGCAAGCAGATAGTCGCAAATAACGGCTGAACAAGATGCATTTGCATGCTCTGGGGCCTATCCAGAATTTTGACATACGTCTTTCATAATTTGATAGACGTATATCAAAACCTATGCGATATTTTGCAGTGTAAGGATTCTAAGGGGCTGCCCGTGAAATCACCGACCCTCACGGATGTTGCGCGCCATGCCGGCGTTTCCTATGCAACCGCAGACCGTGTGGTGAACAACCGGGGCCGGGTTTCTGCCAAATCAGCCGACAAAGTGCGCGCCGCAGTCGGGGCGCTGCGTTATGTTCGCAATGTCGCCGCCGCGAACCTGTCGCAGGGGCGCAGATACCGGTATGTGTTTGTGTTACCCGAAGGGCCTAATGCGTTCTTCCAGAATATTCGTGCGCTCTTGCGGGGCTACAATTCGGCAACGCAAGAGGTCGAGGTGCACGATGTGTCTGCCTTTGACGCGCAAAGCCTATCGCAGCATTTGCTCGGGTTGGCGGGTCGTCAGCTTGACGGGATCGCTGTTGTCGGTTTGGATGCAGCGCCGCTGGCGGAACCGCTTAATGCGTTTCGGGACGCAGGCACGCCCGTTGTTGCACTGATTTCGGATCTGCCTGTCGCGCAACGTGCCGCCTATATCGGGATCGACAATGTCGCCGCCGGGCGCACCGCTGCGCGGCTTTTGGGGCAGGCGCATGGTGGGCAAAATGGGGCTGTGCATGTCATCGTTGGCAATCTGGCAGCCCGCGACCACCATGACCGGCTGGCGGGGTTTCATGCTGTGTTAGAGAGTGATTTCCCCAATCTGACGCTTTTGCCCGTTACACAAAGCAGTGATTACGGTGGCCATGTCGAGGCGCAGGTGCGCGAGGTTATGGGCGGCAAGACCAAGGTTTCGGCCATCTATAACGCAGGCGCGGGCAACAGCGGATTGAGCCGCGCATTGAAAGACCGTGCGCGCAGGCCGCTTGTTCTGGCGCACGAGCTGACCCCGCATGCCCGAACCGCACTGGAAACCGGCGTATTCGACTACATAATT
>JAFMHE010000136.1 GCA_017854675.1 Paracoccaceae bacterium
GCAAGACGATGAACTTCTGCCGTTCCCGGTGCTCGGCGTTTCGTACGGTCAATGGTCCTTGAGCATTGCAAAAGGAATTGAGTTCCAAGCCATCGCAACGCCTACCACCCGCCTGTCATTCGCCTTGGTCTATGACCCCGCTGCCGACATGCCGGACACACAACTATTTGCAGATCTGGATCGCGAAGATGGGGCTGCGTTCGAGATCGAAGGCTCCCATGATTTTGGCATTTTCGATATCGCCGCCGTCGTCAGGCGAGACGTATCGCAACGCCACGACGGCGTCGGCGGAGACTTTTCTTTGGGCCGAAGCGCTCTAATCGGACAGACCCTCATCGAAGGTCGGGTAGGAGCCAGCTATCTGGACCAATATTACGGCAACGCTCTCTATGGGGTTGGAGCAAACGAAGCAAATGCACTGCGTGCCTCCTACGATCTGGATGAAAGCTGGTCACCGTTTGTCGAACTCTCCGCGATTGTTCCGATCAATGACACGACGTCGTTTTTCGCAGGTTTCCGGCATGAACAGCTTTCAGATGAGATTTCGAACAGCCCGCTGGTTGATGCCGACGAACGCACGACTCTGGGTCTATCGCTTATCCGTACATTCTAATTGCCGTCGTATTGCCGCGGCAATCTCCCCAATTGAAAGGACCCACTTATGAAAATCACTGATCGCTTGTCGACACTTTGGATCGTCATTTTGTTCAACATGGCGTTTGCCGATATCCTCGGATTCATCGACCCCGCTACACTTAGCGAAATCGCCAAAGCGAGCACCGAAGGCGTTTCGTTTGGCAATATTGAAAGCGTGGTCATAACACCATCACTTCTGCTCGTTGCTGCCGTGTTTATCCAAGTCGCAATTGTGATGATTTATCTCTCGAAGACGCTTTCAAGACCGGCAAACCGCGTCGCAAACATCGTCGCTGCGGTCATCACAAGCATCTTCATCATCGGCGGAGGTAGTGCGAGCCCACACTACATTTTCTTCGCCTCGATCGAGATCCTCTGCCTCGGCTACATCGTCATTCTCGTGTGGCGCTGGCGCGACTGATAACGCGCCCCGAAAGCGCGTGCTCGAAACTGGCTTTGGAATTCTCTTAGAGCCGCATTCAATTTAGGAATATACGATGCGAACGTTAAAGATACTTATGACTCTCCCATTGCTTGCCACCACGGCTTGCAGCGAATTTGGCAGCGACTACGAGCCAATCCTTGATGGCCCAAAAGCCACAACATACCTCTCTGACCTTGAAAGCTGTCAGGACTTGGCGCGTGGTCAATCTTTCGATGAGAATACAATTGGTGCCACAGTTATCGGAGGCGCGGTCGGGGGGGGCTTTGGACATCAATCAGGCGGGGTTACATCCGCAGAAGGCGCATTGATCGGCGCGGTTCTGGGCCTCTTTGGCGGCGCAATTGATGAAACCGAACAACGTCAATCCATCGTTCGAGAATGCATGAAGGGACGTCGGCACCGCGTAGTCGGTTGAAAAAACGCGTATGACCACTTTGGGTTCACAAATTGGCAGTCACATCAAAACGGCCCAAACCTTGCATAATGGCCTCTCCAAATCTATCGAACTGTTGGAAAATGAAACAGGATCAAGACCATGGATTGCGCGCCCGCCGCCTGACACCCTCAATATTCTCTGATAGCGAGCATCAACCATGTCTACAATCGTTCTATCCAGTTTGGTCTGGCATACCCCAGATGGCACCTGCCTTTTCGACAAAGTCGACCTTGCGTTTGGTCCAAAGCGCACCGGCCTTGTTGGTCGAAACGGGACTGGAAAAACGACGCTGTTGCGCCTGATCGCCGGGTAATGGTGCCTGTTTCGGGCACCATTACCCGGTCTGGCTCAATCGGATTTCTGCGTCAAAACCCAGTTCAGAACCAATGTTGTTGAACAGTTTTTTGGCACTGTCGTGAGAGCGGACCTTCGTGCGACACGCAGCATCAGTCAAAATTGGGCTCGAAGCTGCCGTTTGCTGCGCAGTCCACGAAGGTACGGTTTGGGCCGTCCTTGCCTGGGGGTCGGCACCTGACAGGCAAAATGCTGCTATCGATCTAATGGCGGGTGTGAGCCCACTTTGACCGATTCTGCACCTTGGGCAAATGTCCGCTTTAGCGGTCGTGGCTCGCAGCCATTCAAAATAACTTTTGATCCATTCTTGTCGCAAACTATCTCTGTCCCTCAACTTGAAGCGAACATCTTGCTGCTTAACGGTGTGGATGCGGCGCTGTCACAAAAGTTTAATCAAACCAACACAAAAGTGAATCGATGACCGCATAACCATGTCCCAACACAAGGGGGCTACAATGCTGCGATTTGATAGAGTCACAAAAACTTTTGGCACGAATACCGCCGTGGATGCGGCAAGCTTCATTGTCGATAAACCTATGATGATCGGTATTATTGGGCGCTCTGGCGCGGGTAAGTCGACGCTTCTGCGCATCTTAAACCGGCTGACGGATACATCTTCCGGCGAGATTTCGTTTGACGGGTTGGACGTGACGGCTTTGCGGGGTGCAGCCAAGCGCAATTGGCAGTCGCAATGCGCCATGATTTTTCAGCAATTCAACCTCGTACCTCGCATGGACGTTGTGTCCAACGTCCTGCACGGGACATTGAACAGGCGGTCAACGGTGTCGACCATGTTCAACCTTTATCCTGACGAGGACATCCACCGCGCTATAGAAATTCTGGGGCGGCTCGGGATTGCAGAGCATGCACCAAAGCGCGCCGAAGCTCTGTCGGGTGGTCAGCAACAGCGCGTCGCAATTGCGCGGGCCTTGATGCAAGACCCGCGGATCATTCTGGCGGATGAGCCGATTGCGTCACTTGATCCGATGAACGCACAGGTCGTGATGCAATCTCTGCGCGATATTCACGAACAAGACGGCCGTATGGTTATCGCCAATTTGCATACGCTTGACACCGCACGCCGCTATTGTGACCGCGTCATTGGCATGCGGGATGGCAAGATAGTCTTTGATGGTACGCCGGAGCAACTGACCACCGGCACCGCAAGAGATATCTATGGTGCGGACGCGAGCTTTTCCGAAGCCACCACCTCAACCCAGATCGAGACATCCGCGTCGGCCGAGAAACTACTGGCCGATATCGCCGCACAATAGCTTTTAACGACTTTCCCCGCGCCCCACTGCGGGGTGCATTAACCAAGAGAGACTTCAGATGAAAAAGACGATCTTACTTGCCCTTATGACGACTGCGTTGGCAAGCGCAGCACTGGCCGACGGCCATGCGATCGACGAATTCCGCATTGGTATTCTGGGTGGCGAAAACGCCCAAGATCGCATGAACAGCAATGAATGCCTGCGCAGCACAATCGAAGATGCGCTTGGTGTGCCGACACGGTTGTTTGCACCTGCGGACTACAACGGTGTTATCCAAGGCCTTTTGGGTGGCACGATCGATTTATCATTGATGGGGCCGTCTTCTTATGCGGCGGTGTATATCGCCGATGAAACTGCCGTGTCGCCGATCCTTGTTAAGGTGAATGTCGATGGCAGCACCGGGTATTATTCTGTCGGTTTCGCCCGCGTCGACAGCGGTGTGGCCTCGCTTCAGGATATGCAGGATAAAGTCTTTGGTTTTGGTGACCCCAATTCAACCTCAGGCTACCTGATCCCCTCTGTGGAGATCCCTGACCTGATCGATGCATCCATGGAAAGCGGCGATTATTTCGGTGAGGTCAAATTCACTGGTGGTCATGAGCAGACCATCGTGGCCGTCAATAACGGTGACGTGGACGGCGGCGTAACTTGGACCGATGGCCAAGGCAACTGGGAAGACGGTTATACCTTCGGAGCGCTGCGCAAAGCGGTGGATGCGGGTCTGATTGATATGAACGATATGGTTGAAATCTGGCGCTCGAAACTGATCCCGGGCGAGCCTGTCGTGCTGCGCAACGCACTGCCTGATGGTGTGCGTGCAACCGTAACCGACATCATTGACACCATGGGCGAAACTGACCCTGACTGTGCTGCTGCCCTTGCAGGTGGCGAAGTGAACGGGTTCGATCCGATTACCCATGATGCCTATACTTCAATTGTTGCTGCCCGTTTGGCGAAATCTAATTAAATCATACGATTTCATAACGTTTTCTGGCTCCGGAGCTTCCGGAGCCAGTCATTTATGTGGGGTACAGCATGGCAGATGATACAGTAAGCGGCAGGAGTGATATCACGCTGGGTGACGCCTATCTTGCGCAGGTCAAGACCAAGCGGTTGATGAACTTCATCATGCTGGTGATCTTTCTGGCCTTGCTGGTGTCGGGTTTTCACACCGCAGATAGCCGCAATGCAGGTGGGTTTTGGGACGGGCTGTCCAACATCTTCGATTTTCCTGCCGCCATGTTCAGCGAAGCCATTGAACGTGCGCCAATGATGCCTGGCTATCTGGTCAAATACTTTCCGTCCTTGATTGAAACCGTCAACATTGCCGCCGCAGCGACCCTCGTAGGCGCACTGCTGGGGCTGTTGATGTCCCTGCTTGTGACGCGCGGTTTTGCACCCGTCCCGTGGCTTGTGAGCCCGCTGCGACGTGTGCTTGATATTTTGCGCGCTATCCCTGAAATCGTCATCGCGCTGGTGCTGATCTTTATGCTGGGCGGCGGGCCTGTGCCTGCGATGATCGCGATTGCCCTGCATTCAATCGGTGCCTTGGGTAAACTATTTTCCGAGGTCAATGAAAACGCATCTCTCAAGCCCGTTGAAGGGCTGTCCTCCGTCGGTGCCAATTGGACACAGCGCATGTGGCTAGGGGTAATCCCGCAGGTAGCGCCAAACTATCTGAGTTATGCGCTGCTGAGATTTGAGATCAACATTCGCGCTTCGGCCATTCTGGGCTTTGTCGGTGCGGGCGGTATTGGCTATGACTTGCGCAACACGATGAGCTGGGGCGTGGGCAAATACGACGAGGCCGCCGCGATTTTTATCCTGCTCTTTTTGACAATCGTCGTCGTGGATCAGTTCTCAAGTCTTTTGCGCAACCGCCTGACACATGGCGCAGCAAACACACAGGTGACCGTATGAATTCCGCACTCTTGCAAACAGCGACTGTCGCACAATTCAGCCGCAGGAAACGCATCACCATTGCAGTGCCTTTGGTCATTCTGGCTTATTTTGTCTATATCTTCGTATCCTTTGACGTAGCGGGCCTCAGCGAGCGGATCAACGTCAACAATGCCCGCACGCTTGTGTCTGACAGCTACAGCTACAAGACCCATGTGGCGCAAGACAATCGCGACGGGTCAATCGCGATCTCGGTCGAAGGCGAACGCAAAGGGGAATATCCTCAAGGCACCGCACCCGATTGGGTCAGCTTAGGCGATACAACGGTGGTTGATCTGGGCGAGGGTCACATCATCACGTTTGGCGCAGAAGTCAGCTACGACATTCCGGGCTATGGAGTGGTCACCGCGCGCCCTGACGGCACAGGCGTCAATGCGGTGTTTCCTGACGGTGACTTGCCCGATTTTATAAATGCATCCAAGAACCGGGTGATGATCGCGACGGATGCGGGGCGGTTCACCATCACCCGCGCGCGGGCGGAAGTGTTCAAATACAGCTTTGGGTGGGAGTTGTTCTTTTTCACCCTCGACAGTCCGTATTACGGCATGGGGCCAGCCCATTTGGCGGAAAAGGCATTCAGCGGAGAAGCGGGCGCCATCTGGCAAGAGTTCTGGACCAACAAGATGTGGCGGCATGGGGATGTGTTTTGGGCGCTATTTGAGACACTGCTGATGGCGTCCTTGGGCACGTTTGGCGCGGCTATCGTTGCTTTGCCATTGGCCTTTTTAGCGGCACGCAATTTTACCCCGCTGGGTACTTTGCGCTTTGCAGCACGGCGCTTGTTCGACTTTCTGCGCGGTGTCGACGGACTTATCTGGACCATCGTTCTCAGTCGCGCCTTTGGCCCCGGACCGCTGACAGGTGCGCTTGCCATTTTACTGACAGACACGGGCACCTTTGGAAAAATGTTCTCTGAAGCGCTGGAAAACGTCGACGAAAAACAGATCGAGGGAGTTGCATCCACCGGTGCAAAGCCCGCGCAACGCTATCGCTTTGGCGTGTTCCCGCAAGTAATGCCGGTCTTACTGAGTCAAGTCTTGTACTACCTTGAATCAAATACCCGGTCTGCGACGATCATAGGCGCGATCACGGGCGGCGGGATCGGCCTGCTGTTGACCCAAGCGATTGCGACCCAGAAGGACTGGGAAGAAGTGACCTATTACATCATCCTTATCATCCTGCTTGTGATGGCCATGGACACTTTGTCTGGCTGGCTGCGGCGCAAGTTGATCAAAGGTGACGAGGGTGGGCACTGATGACGCGACTGAACGCTGACACACCCTTTCTGCACCCCGATTGCGAGGTGAATGATGCAACCTTCGGTGCCTTCGTCGAAATCGGACGTGGCACGAGGTTGGCGCATAGCCACTTCAACAACTACGCCTATTGCGACCGATCCTGTGACATTGCCAACGCCTCCGTGGGTAAGTTCGCCAACATCGCCGCTTCCGTGCGGATCGGGGCCACAGACCACCCAATGGAAAAGGCCAGCCTGCATCATTTTCACTATCGGTCAGGCGACTACTTTGACGATGCAGATCACGATGACGCTTGGTTTGCCCACCGCCGCACACGGCGCGCGGTCATTGGACACGACACATGGTTGGGGCACGGCGCACAGGTCAGACCAGAGGTAACGATTGGCCATGGCGCTGTCGTTGCAGGCGGTTCGATCGTGACCAAGGATGTCCCACCCTATATGATTGTCGCAGGAATTCCTGCGGTACCGCTGCGGGCGCGCTTTACTCCTAATATTGCAGATCGGCTCATGGCTTTGGCGTGGTGGGATTGGCATCATGACGCGCTGCGGACAGCGCTTGAGGATTTCCGCGCCCTCAACGCAGAAGCATTTCTGGAACGCTATGAGGGGGCGGCTAAGGGTCAGAAAGCGTCAGCGTAACTTTGTCTGCGGCAAACCACGTACGTCCGATTTCAACGGGATGGCCATCGGGGTCTGCATTCACGCTGATTGTACGCAAGATTGGCGCATGTTCGGCAATACGTAAATGAAGCGCTTGCGTAACAGTCGCAAGCTTTGCGTTCACCCGCGTCGAAGCCCGCGTGTAATCAGCCACACCAGATTGCGCCAGGGCTGCCGTGACGGAGGGATCATGGTGCAAATGCGCAAGCATGTCGGGGAACCGTTCGGCAGGGAAGACACTGCGAAACAGGGCAATGGGCGTGTTTTCCACCAACGACAAGCCTTCATAGACGTGAACGACCGCTCCAGTTTCAAGATGCAACGCGTCGGCCTCAAATGCGTGCGCCGTACGGGTTTCCAACAGAAGAACCTCCTTGGCGGGTGTGCGTCCCGCGGCAGACAGATTTTGATGGAAACGAACACGGCGACCTATGGGATAATCGGTTGGCTTCATGGCGACAAAAACGCCAGCCCCGCGCCGCGCATGCACAATACCTTCATCGGCCAATGCCCCCATTGCTTGTCTTACCGTATGACGGTTGACGCCAAAGCGCGCGGCGAGAACGGCTTCTGTCGGGAGCTTGTTACCCTGTTGGTAAATACCCTCGGAAATGTCGTTGCTCAAAGACGTGGCAATGGCTTTCCAGATCGGCGTGCGGCGGGTCATGTCATGAAAACTTCACACTTTGGGGGATTGGCAGAATTTCGGCTATCAGTTAGTATTTGTCTAGTTGTATAGTTATTTTCGAAAGCTGTCTAGATGAATATGATGAGCGACCCGAACGCTGACCGTAAAGGCTGGCTAAGCCTTTTGGCGAAGTCCCCTGCTGCAGATGTTGCGCGGTATTGGGTGGCGCTAGATATGGCCCCTGACCATACCGTTCTGCGCAGTCCCGAGATTGGTGGTGTCATGGTGCGGGGGCGTGCTGGCGCTGTTGGTGCGGCCTTCAACCTGGGCGAGATGACGGTCACCCGTGCCTCGATCAAACTGTCGGATGGGACGGTGGGCCACGGTTATGTGCAAGGCAGAAGTACAGTCCACGCGCTACAGGCGGCATTGATTGATGCGCTTATGCTGACAGAAGCTGCTGACAAAGTTGCGGCAGGCCTCTTGGCTCCGTTGCGCGCTGCCATGACGACCCGCAGGAACGAACGCGCCGCCAAAGCGGCGGCAACGAAAGTTGATTTCTTCACCGTTGCGCGAGGGGAAGACTGATGGAAGCCCATGTCCTTGATGGCGGCTTTGCTGATCTGCCCGTTGATGCATCCCATGCTTTTCGCGCGGTGATGACTGCGATGGCGCGACCCGGCAAAATCGCGCAGGTGTCCGGCGCACTGCCTCCCGCCCCGATGAGCGTGGCGGCGGGTGTTGTCGTTCTCACGCTGTGCGATCCAGAAACGCCGATCTATCTGGCACCCAGCCACGACACGACGCAAGTGCGCGACTGGATCACGTTTCACACAGGCGCGCCTTTTGCCCAAGCGCAGGTTGCGATGTTTGCGCTTGGTATGTGGCCTGACCTGCCTGTATCGGATTTCTCCATCGGCACGGCAGAGTACCCAGACAGATCAGCCACGGTGATTGTCGAAAGCCCGATGCTGTCCAACGAAGGAGCGGTCTTGAACGGGCCCGGGATCAAGGATCATGCCACCCTGTCCTTGCCGGACACACAAGCCTTTCAAACCAACGCGGCACTCTTCCCGCTGGGGTTAGATTTCATTTTCACTTGCAACGACCGCGTCGCGGCACTGCCGCGTACGACGAGGATTAGCTAATGTATGTAGCAGTCAAAGGCGGTGAGCGTGCCATCGATAATGCCCACGCTTGGTTGGCCGAGGAACGGCGCGGCGACATATCCGTCCCAGAGCTGAGCATCGCACAAATCCGCGAGCAAATGGCGCTGGCCGTCAACCGCGTCATGGCCGAAGGCTCGCTTTATGATCCTGACCTTGCCGCTTTGGCGATCAAGCAGGCACGTGGCGATCTGATTGAAGCGATTTTTCTGATCCGCGCCTACCGCACGACTCTGCCGCGTTTTGGCGGGTCCAACCCAATCGAGACCGAAGACATGACCTGCGACAGGCGGGTGTCAGCGACCTTCAAGGATGCTCCCGGTGGGCAGGTTCTGGGGCCAACCTTTGATTACACCCATCGATTGATAGACTTCAAGCTGGCCGCTGATGGAGAGGTGAGTACGGTTCCCGTCTCTGCGCCTCAGCAGACTGCGACGCCGCATATTATGTCCTTTCTGGGCCGTGAGGATTTGATCCAGCGAGAGCCTGCAGGCGACGATGTGCCCGACGATCTCACCCGCACACCGTTGGAATTGCCCGCCAGCCGCGCATTGCGTTTGCAATCGCTGACACGTGGTGATGAGGGGTTTATCCTTGGCATGGCCTATTCCACGCAGCGCGGCTATGCGCGCAACCACGCCTTTGT
>JAFMHE010000137.1 GCA_017854675.1 Paracoccaceae bacterium
CCGACTCGCAACCCTCAGCCACCCGCAAAGGATGGCCGTGTTTCGTTTGCTCATGCGCCGCTGCCCAGATGAGCTACCGGCTGGAGAAATTGCCGAAGCGTTGCAACTCAAGGCCAGCACCGCATCGGTCTACCTTTCAGCCCTTACTCAAGCAGGTCTCATCTCACAACGCCGAGATGGGACACGCCTGCTTTACGCCGTCAATCTCGACGCCGCCGGCGAAGTTGTCTCTGGACTGTTCGTAGATTGCTGTCGCGGACGGGTGGACCTTTGCCCGCCGCAGTTTAGTGATCTTCTCAGGAGTATCCCTCCCAGCACTGACAATAAGTTCAACGTCCTCTTTGTGTGTACCGGAAACTCTGCCCGTTCGATTTTTGCCGAGACCATTCTGCGTGACATGACAGGGGACAGATTCACAGCCTATTCGGCAGGCACGGCACATCGCTCAGAGTTGAACCCCCTTGCCGTAGAGATGCTCAAATCAAAGGGGCATGACGTGTCACTTTTGAGGTCCAAGAACATCAAGGAGTTCCAAGGCGCTGACGCTCCACGCATGGATTTCGTTTTTACCGTTTGTGACCGAGCCGCCAATGAAGAATGCCCCACCTGGCCAGGTCAGCCCGTCTCTGGCCATTGGGGTATGCCGGACCCTGTGAAGGCCGAGGGAACAGATGCGGAAAAGCGTCTTGCGTTTCACCTGACCTACGGTGCGCTGCACAACCGGATCATGGCATTTTCCGCACTGTCGTTCGAGAATTTGGATCGTAGGACGCTGCAAAAACGAGTTGATAACATCGGCCAACAAACAGCCAAACAGGAATAACCAGATATGACCACATACGCTCTCAACGGCCTTGGCCGCATCGGCAAACTCGCCCTTCGCCCGCTCTTGGAGCGCGGTGCAAAGATCGCCTTTATCAATGACGCGGTAGGTGATCCGGCGATGCATGCACATCTCCTGGAGTTCGACTCTGTCCATGGCCGCTGGCCTGCGACTTTTGAGGCAGACGAGGGGTCGATCAGCATTGACGGTACACGCATTCCAGTCACCAGCACACGTAGTCTGGATGACCTGCCACTGGACGGCGTGGATGTGGTGATTGATTGCACAGGCGCGTTCAAGACAGAGGCGAAGCTGGCCCCATACTTTGCGGCGGGCGTGAAAAAGGTCGTCGTTTCTGCGCCAGTCAAAGACGGGCCAACGGCCAATATCGTCTATGGCGTCAATGATGATATCTACGACGCGGACACCCATAAGATTGTGACAGCGGCAAGCTGCACGACCAACTGCCTCGCGCCAGTGGTCAAGGTTCTGCTGGAAGGGATCGGCATCAAGCATGGCTCGATCACGACAATCCATGACGTGACCAACACGCAAACGATTGTGGACCGCCCCGCAAAGGATTTGCGCCGTGCGCGGTCGGCGCTGACCAACCTGATCCCGACCACAACGGGCTCGGCCACGGCGATCACGCTGATCTATCCCGAACTGAAGGGCAAGTTGAACGGCCACGCGGTGCGGGTGCCGCTTTTGAACGCCTCCATCACCGACTGCGTATTTGAAATGGCGCGTGAAACAACTGTGGAAGAAGTGAACGGTTTGTTCAAAGCCGCCGCCGAAGGGCCGCTGAAGGGTATCCTTGGGTATGAAACGCGGCCTCTGGTCTCGTCGGACTACACGAATGACCAACGCAGCAGCATCATTGATGCGCCGTCAACGATGGTTGTGAACGGCACCCAGCTCAAAGTCTACGCGTGGTATGACAACGAATATGGCTATGCGTATCGCTTGGTTGATGTGGCTCTGATGGTGGGTGGCAAGCTGTGACACGTCCCGCCGGATTTGCCGCCTACATCACGGTGACGGCAGCCTATTGGGCATTCATGCTGACCGATGGCGCGCTGCGGATGCTTGTTCTGCTGCATTTTCACACGCTTGGCTTTTCGCCGGTGCAACTGGCCTATTTGTTTGTGCTGTATGAGATCGCGGGCGTTATCACCAACCTGTCCGCAGGATGGATCGCGGCACGGTTCGGTCTGACATCGACGCTTTATGCAGGTCTGTCCTTGCAGGTTGTGGCGCTCTTGGCGCTGACTCAGCTTGATCCGGCGTGGAGCATCACTGCTTCTGTGGTGTTTGTGATGCTGGTGCAGGGCCTGTCTGGCGTGGCCAAGGATTTGGCCAAGATGAGTTCCAAGAGTGCGGTGAAAATCCTTGCCCCGTCGACGGGTGGGGGGTTGTTCCGCTGGGTTGCGATCCTGACCGGATCAAAGAATGCCGTGAAGGGCAGCGGCTTCTTATTGGGGGCAGTTTTGCTGGCCGTCTTTGGGTTCGTTCCTTCCGTGCTGACGATGGCGGCGATCCTGTTTGTCATCCTGATCGGTGTTGTGATCGGCATGCCATCGGGCCTGCCGGTTGGGCGCAAGGACGCGAAGTTCTCGGAAGTGTTTTCCAAGAACCACAACATTAACTGGCTCAGTGCTGCACGGCTGTTCCTCTTCGGAGCGCGGGACGTCTGGTTCGTAGTTGGCATCCCGATCTACTTCTACGCTGTGCTGTCGGACGGCAGCACCGAGGGCAATCGCACCGCTTTCTTCATGATCGGGACGTTCATGGCGGTCTGGACGCTCCTCTATGGCATTGTCCAAGGTTCGGCACCGCGCATTCTGAAGGCTGCGTCGCGGACAGATGAGCAAATTTTGGCACTGGCAAAACGCTGGGTGGGTTTGTTGGTCATTGTGCCTGCGTGTCTTGCTGGTCTGGTCTGGCTGGTCCCCGAACCGTCCAATATGCTGACAGCAACGATTGTCTTGGGCCTTTTAGTCTTTGGTAGCATCTTTGCCGTGAACTCAGCACTGCATTCGTTTTTGATCCTCAGCTTTACGGATGCAAAGCGAGTGACAATGGATGTCGGATTTTACTATATGGCCAATGCTGCTGGTCGATTGGTTGGCACAGTCTTATCTGGTTTCACGTACCAGATGGGCGGGCTTCCCTTGTGCCTTGGCACTGCCGCAGTGATGATCGGCATAAGCTGGCTGGGAACCGCACAGCTTAAAATAAGAGCGTCATCTGTCGTGGAGGTATGAAGTGATTTGGCGCGGCAAAAGCGGTCGAGTCCACCGGTGACACAAACGCCAGATTTTGACCATTTTCAGAGCTTTAGTCGACGTCCATATTGTTTCATTAGATGACTGCAACGCGAATAAAATTGGCGTTTGCTAACGCTCTGCGAATGGTGGCGTTCCAGCAAATGCAGAAGACTTAACAAGCAACGCAGCGAGACTTTCTATATGCGTAACACATTACTACTGTTGTCTTCGGCAGGCGACCAAACTCACGTTCGGAATTAGCCTAAATGTGCTTCAAGCTGGGCGACCAGCTCAGGCAAATCGCGGATGGTGTCGATCACATGATCTGCGCCCGCATCCTTGAGTAGTTGTGTCGCATGGTCTCGCAGTGTCGCGATCTCGGAGTCTGACATCATGGCCAATTCTTCCTGAGTTTTTCCCACAGCATTCCCTGACAGGGCCAACCCGACCGTCACACAGCCTGCTGATGCGCCTTCAGCAATTCCCGGAGCTGTGTCATCGATCTTGAGAATGGCAGAGGGCGGATAAACAGCCAAATCGACCATGCATTTGTAGATACCCAAGGGGCCGGGGCGACCTTCAATCAGATCATCTGAGCAGACAAGATTGTCGGGGCTATAACCTTGCTCGGCAGCCACGGGCAGGACATTTTGCATAATGGACCGTGTGTATCCTGTGGTGGAGCCAATCTTCATGCCACGCCCACGCAGATCGGCGATGGTCTCAATCGTGCCGGGGATCAGGTCGGCATACTCTGCTGCGACGATTTCATTCATCGGCACAAAGATCTTGAAAATAGCATCCACGTCTGCATTGGAGGGCGCTCTGCCATACTTGTCCGCCCATTGCGCGGCGACCTCGGGCATCTGCAAGAGCGTATGAATATGGTTCCATTTTGCTGCCCCCATGGGCGCGCGGGCTTGCTCTATGGTGATCGCGATATCAAACTGGGCCATGGCCTTGATGAATACGCCCATCGGTGCGAACGATCCGAAATCAATGGTTGTGCCCGCCCAATCAAAGATTGCGGCTTTGAATTTTGTCATTTTATTCCAATCTATTAGAGCATTAGGATACGCGCTTACCGGCGCTCCAGGTTTCTTGAAGAACAGGTGTTTGGTCTTTAATGGCAAACCGGATCAGGTCAGCCCGCTGACCGACTGCCAATGTACCGCGGTCTATAAGGCCAACGGCCTGCGCAGGTGTGTCCGTGACCGTCCGCATCCCGCGCGCAAGGTTGCCCCAAATGTCGCCGAGCTGGACTGCCGCCATGAGCAATCCTGCGGGCACATAATCCGACGACAAAATGTCCAACCGGTCCATTTGTGCGAGGTCCGCCGCAGCGACGTTACCGGAATGTGATCCGCCACGGATCAGGTTGGGCGCACCCATGATCGTGGCAATGCCGTTGGCATGACAGGCATCGGCTGCGGCAACAGTTGTCGGGAATTCGGCAACACGAACGCCGTAAGACTGGCTTGACGCCACTTGATCCGCGGTCGTGTCATCATGGCTGGCCAAGGTCGCACCAAGGCGCTTTGCAGCAGCCACTGTCGCGGCCTCGTGCTTGGTGCCAAGCCGCGCCTGAATTGCGTAGAGGAGATCAACATATGCGTCCCATTGCGCATCTGTGTACGGCCGCTTGCCGCGGACATAAGTCTCGAATTTGGACAGGTCCACAAACTGGCGTTGCCCGGGTGTGTGATCCATCATTGACACAATGCCAATGCGGTCGTCGCCTGAAAACTCGTCAAGTTCATCAATCAGAGTTTCCGAACAGATTTCTGCGCGCAAGTGGATGTGGTGGCTGATCCGCAATAACCCTGCCGCACGCACCCCCATAATTTCGTCTGTCATCTGGCGGGCATATTTGGGGTAGCCTGACCCTGTATCGGACACGATTGAGCCCACACGGATTGCATCAAAAACGGTCGTAATCCCGGCACCTGCCAATTCCCGGTCATGGGCCAGAATGGCTGCGCGAAACGGCCAGCTGACCTTGGGGCGCGGCTCCAGATGCCGCTCGACGTTGTCGGTGTGCAACTCCACCAAACCGGGAGAGAGATAATCACCTTGAAGGTCAATAGACCCTTTCGGAACACTTGCGCCTTGGTTGATATCTGTAATGAAGCCATCTGCGATGACCAGCGATCCCGCGACCACTTCGTCATTCAAAATCAAGCGCGCATTGGCGAAAATTGTCTGTTCTGTCATGTGGTTGTCACGCTGATTTGGCAGAGGCTGTGCATCTGCGGAGGAACGAAATGTTTGAACGATACGCAATATTTTACACGCCCACCGGCACGCTGGCCGACTTCGGAGCGCATTGGCTTGGCTGGGACAGCGCCAGAGGCTATGCTGCAGCCCATCCCGTAATAGGCGGCATTGACGTGGCTGAGATCACGCAAAAACCGCGAAAATACGGGCTTCATGGCACGTTGAAAGCGCCGTTCCACCTCGCCGAAGGAGGTGACCTGGCGCGATTGGAGGATGCCGCTACGGACTTTGCTGCAAACCAAGCGGTCTTTAGCATTGGCGCGCTCGCGCTGTGCTATGAAAGTGGCTTTGTGGCCCTGCGCCCAAACTCCCAGCCCGCCGCGCTGCTTGAGTTCGCCGCCGCGACGGTCAAGGCGTTTGATACGTTCCGCGCACCGCTGACGGACAAAGACATTGCTCGGCGCCGCAAAGCGTCGCTGACTGCCCGTCAAGAACAGCAGATGCTGGATTGGGGCTATCCGTTTATCTTTGACGACTTCCATTTCCACCTGACCCTGAGCGGTCCATTGGCGCAAAACGCTGCACTGCGATTGATCGAAGTGCTCAGCCCACATTTGGCGAACATCGTCCCGGATCCCGTTGTGATCGATGGAATTACGCTGATGGGGCAAGATGCTCAGGGTATGTTTCATCATATCCACCGCTACGCCCTGACCGGATAAAGTCGCGCGCGGATATCTTGCACCGTCTGTTCCAGTGTGCAGCTATTGTCGATGGCGTGGACACAAAGACCCGCCGGCAACGGTAGCACTACGCGGTCAAGACGGGCCGAAATCTGGTCTGGCGTTTCACGACGTCGGGCTGCAAGGCGCGCGGCAAGAACACCACGATTCGCGGTCAGATTAATCACCTCGAACCGTTCGAAACGGGTCATTGCGTCCGCCAACACGGCACGTGATAGGTTCGCCAGAACATCGTTGCCTTTCGCCACGACCTCATCCACTGATCGGGGAATACCGTAGTGCAGACCGTGCGCGGGCCAGTGCAAGGCAAAGTCTTCAGCATCCGCGCGACGATGAAATTCCGTCTCATTCACGCCCTCAAACGCCTCTCCACCCGCATCGCTGGGGCGCGTGATGACGCGGCGCGCCAGAGTGAAACGCGGATCGCTTGCTGCCAGAGCCTCCATCACGCTGTCTTTACCCACACCCGACGGGCCAACCACTGCAATAAAGCGCCCTCTCATGCGGCCAGACCCGGCGTGAACCGCGTCACATCAAACTGACGGTCGCAGATTTCATCTCGGGCGGCATGGTCGTGGAAAATGCCAATGATCGCAGTGCCACGCGCTTTGGCTTCACCGATCATGGAGAGTACTGTAGCACGGTTGGTCGGATCAAGGCTCGCCGTTGGCTCATCCAGCAGCAACGCTGGGTAGGGAAATGCAAAACCACGTGCAATGTTCACCCGCTGTTGTTCGCCACCTGAAAAGGTGGTGGGGCTAAGTTGCCAAAGACGTTCTGGGATATTCAGACGGGTCAGCAGTATTTCGGCCTGATGCAACGCTACGTCCCTTTTCGTACCCGTCGCCAGCAATGGCTCTGCCACCACATCCAACGTCGACACACGCGGCACAACGCGCAAGAACTGGCTGACGTAGCCAAGCGTCTCGCGGCGCAAACGAATAATATCGCGTGGCGCGGCGATGGCTACATCAACTTCGCCAACCATGATCCGGCCGGAGGCGGTCAGGTAGTTTCCATAAATCATCCGCATCAAGGTGGATTTCCCCGCACCGGAGGCACCAACAAGAGCCACGCACTCACTCGCCGCGACGTTGAGGGAAGCCCCCCGCATCACCGGAATTTCAGCCGCCCCCTGATTGTGCAGAACAAAGGACTTGGAAACATTTTCAATGGAAATCATAGCGTCAAACCTGCAATACGGAGGAAACAAGAAGTTGGGTGTAGGCATGTTGCGGATCATCCAAAACCTGATCGGTGAGACCAGTTTCAATCACATGGCCGTCCTTCATCACCATTAGCCGGTCTGCTAAAAGGCGCACAACGGCGAGGTCATGGGTGACGATAATCGCGCTCAGGTTCATCTCGCGCACAAGCCCGCGCAGCAGGTCAAGCAGCCGCGCCTGCACCGACACATCTAGCCCACCCGTGGGTTCATCCATGAAAACCAAACGCGGACCCGTCACCAGATTGCGTGCGATTTGCAACCGCTGCTGCATGCCACCCGAGAACGCAGTAGGGCGGTCGTCAATCCGATCTTCCGTGATCTCGACCCGCCCCAACCAGTCGATAGCCTCGGCACGAATTTCGCCATAATGACGCGCATTTACCGCCATCAACCGCTCGCCCACGTTGCCGCCTGCGCTGACATTCATGCGCAACCCGTCGCGGGCGTGTTGATGTACAAAGGCCCAGTCTGTACGGCCCAACATCCGGCGTTCCGGCTCTGACATGGTGATCGTGTCACGCAGGCCCTCGGAGCGGGTATCGAAGCGCACCACACCACGATCCGGGGTCAGATGCCCTGCCAGACAGTTCAACAAGGTGGATTTGCCAGACCCGCTTTCACCGACGATCCCCATCACCTCACCGGGATAAAGATCAAAGGATACATCAGTGCAGCCAATCCGCGGACCGTAGAATTTCGCAATATTTTCAACCTGCAAAAGCGGTGTCATGCCGCATCCTCCGCATAGGGGACGCCTTGGGCGCCGACGTGGCCCTGTTTGCGGCGGGTCGCGCAGTAGTCCGTATCCGAACACATGAACATGCGCCCGCCTTCGTCATCCACGATCAATTCGTCCAGATAACTGTCCTGCGCCCCGCACAGATCACAGGCGTGATCGGCCTTGGTCGGCTGAAACGGGTAGTCGTCAAAATCAAGGCTGACGACCTGCGTGTAGGGTGGGATCGCATAGATGCGCTGTTCGCGACCTGCGCCGAAAAGTTGAATGCCTGCCATTTCCAGCTTTGGGTTGTCGAACTTCGGGATTGGTGAGGGGTCCATGACATAGCGCCCCTCGACCTTGACCGGATATGCATAGGCGGTGGCGATATCGCCGTGCTGGCTGATGTCTTCGTACAGTTTCACATGCATGAGACCGTATTCCTCAAGTGCATGCATCTTGCGGGTTTCGACCTCCGATGGTTCGAGAAAGCGAAGCGGTTCGGGGATCGGCACTTGGTAGACCAATATCTGGTCGGCGCGCAGGTCCTCTTCGGGGATGCGGTGGCGGGTCTGGATGACGCTAGCCTGAGATGTAGCCTCAGTCACAGCCACCCCTGCGGTCTTTTGAAAAAACCGCCGGATCGATACCGCATTGGTCGTGTCATCGGCCCCTTGGTCGATCACCTTGAACGTATCATCTGGTGTCAGCACGGCAGCCGAAACCTGCACGCCGCCTGTGCCCCAACCGTAAGGCATTGGCATTTCCCGGCTGGCAAAGGGCACCTGATAACCGGGGATTGCGAGCCCTTTAAGGATCGCGCGACGGATCATGCGTTTGGTTTGCTCATCGAGATAGGCAAAGTTGTAGTCGCTCATTCCGCAGCCTCCTGGCTAATGTTTTGGTGCGCCTCACGGCGCAACTTGCGGATCAGTTCCAGCTCTGACTGGAAATCAACGTAATGGGGCAGTTTGATATGCTCCAAGAACCCCGTCGCCTGAATATTATCGCTGTGATAAAGAATGAATTCTTCGTCCTGTGCAGGTGCGCCAAGGTTGTCTTCGCCCAGTTCTTTCCAGCGTAAGGCGCGGTCGACCAAAGCCATCGAAATCGCCTTGCGTTCGGTCATTCCAAACACCAGCCCATAGCCGCGCGTGAACTGTGGTGGTTGTGTTTTGGAGCCTTGGAATTGGTTGACAGTTTCGCATTCGGTGACCGTGATCTCGCCGATTTCAATCGCGAAACCCAGCTCGGGAATGTCCATTTCAACGGCCACCGCGCCAATCCGCAATTCAGCAACAAAGGCGTGGTTGCGCGCATAGCCGCGCTGCGTGGAATAGGCCATGCCAAGGA
>JAFMHE010000138.1 GCA_017854675.1 Paracoccaceae bacterium
ACGTCACGCCGCGCGTGTTGGGCGGGGGCAAGAACATGATGATCGGCAACTTCATCGAACTGCAATTTGGTCAGGGGCAGAACTGGCCGCTGGGGGCCGCACTTTCCACGCTGTTGTTGCTGATCGTGCTGGTGTCTTTGATCGTTTATACCCGCGTGTCTTCACGGGATGATCCTCATGGTTAGGTCGTGTACCCATACTCAGCACCCTTCTGGTTTGACAGATTTTTTCTCTGACAAGGCACCGTGGCGCAACAATAGCCGTTCTATTGGAAGCCACGGAAACGCAGCTCAGGGGGAAAATCTGTCAAATCCACTAGACGCTGTTTTCGCAGCATCAGAGCGTCTTGACGGTCTGGTCGGTAGAATGACTACCGCCTGCGCCCGCCAAACCACTCTGATTTTGCGAAAACAAGCGCCAGAGGGGTGCTGAGTATGGGTACACGACCTAAACCACGCGCCTTTGATGTCACGACCCTGCCGGGGTTTACGTTTATCGCGATCCTTGCATTTGTGTTGCTCTATGCGCCGATTGTTACGCTGGTCATTTATTCGTTCAACGGCGGCAATTCGGTCAATCAATGGGGCGGTTTTTCGCTGCAATGGTATGTGGTCGCGTGGAACAATGAGGCCGTGCAGGACGCCACCGCGCGATCCCTGATCATTGCGGTCTGGGCCTCTGTGATTTCTACCACAGTGGCGACCATGGCGGCGCTTGGCACCACACGGCGCGGCAAGTTCAAGGGCCAGACCACGATCTATATTATCATCAACCAGCCCTTGATGGTGCCGGAAATCGTGACTGCCGTTGCCCTGCTGATCTTCTTTTCAAGCGTGAAGGTTGCCACCGGCTACACCGGCCTTGGCTATCTGATCCTCGCGCATTCCGCCTTCTGCATTCCCTTTGCCTATCTGCCGATCAAGGCCCGGCTTGAGGGGATGGACATGACCATGGAAACCGCAGCCGCCGACCTTTACGCGACACCGTGGCAGACGTTCCGCTATGTCACGCTGCCCTTGTTGCTGCCCGGTGTGATTGCCGGCGCGATGCTGGCGTTTATCATTTCGCTCGATAACGTGATCATCACCGAATTTGTAAAATCTGCAGGGCAGGATACACTGCCCACCTATATGCTGGGCCAATTGCGCCGGGCCCTCACGCCCGAGGTGAACGCCATCTCGACGGCTCTGCTGGCGCTGACTGTGCTTATTCTGACAGTCTTTTTCATTGTTACCAAAAAGCGGGATTAACCCGTTCATCATCAAGGGAGATATCTGATGAAAACCTACCTTATTGCGACAACCGCCCTGCTGGGCAGCACCTTTGGTGCCTATGCCGAAGGGCAGTTGAACCTGTTCAACTGGGGCAACTACACCAGCCCGGAAATGATCGCCAAGTTCACCGAAGAGACCGGTATCGAAGTCACGATCACCGATTATGACAGCAACACAACCGCCCTGACCAAAGTTGAGGCTGGCGGATCGGGCTTTGATCTGGTTGTGCCGTCTGCCAACTATATCCCCGTCTATGTCCGCAAGGGTCTGATTGCTGAACTGGACCATTCGCGCATCCCGAACATCGGCAACATCGCGGCTGAGTGGAAAGACGTGCCATGGGATCCGGGCCGCGCGCATTCCGTGCCATGGCAGTGGGGTTCCGTTGGCATCGCGGTCAACACATCGGTCTACAGCGGTGACGTGAACACATCAGAGCTGTTCCTGAACCCGCCAGAAGAATTGGTTGGCAAGATCAACGTCGTCCCTGAAATGACAGACGTGCTGAACATGGCGATCTTTAACGTGGGCGGTGAGGCCTGCACAGAAGACCTGACTGTGCTCAAGCAGGTGCGCGACAAGATGATGGCAGCCAAGCCAAAGTGGCTGTCGATGGATTACGGCACCACGGACAAGCTGTCATCGGGTGATTATGCGGCGTCTGTGAACTGGAACGGTTCCACCATGCGCGCGCGGATCAACAACCCGGACGTGGTTTACGGCTATCCGGTCGAAGGCTATCCGTTGTTCATGGACTCGGTCGCATTGTTGGCTGACGCACAAAACGTTGATGAGGCGTACCAGTTCATCAACTTTATCCTTGAGCCCGAGAATGCAGCGATGATCTCCAGCTTTGCACGTTACGCCAACGGTGTGGCGGGTTCTGAGGAATTCATGCCAGAAGACATGAAAACCGCGCCAGAGATCGTGACACCGGCAGAGTTTGCATCAGCAGGTAAATTCCTGCCGACATGCCCGCAGTCCGCGACTGACCTCTACACAGCGATCTGGACAGAATTGCTGAAATAAGATCGGGCGAGGGGGCCGCGCTGCGGCTCCCTCCCTTCCCTTTGGGTCAAAGTGTCGACAAACGCCCGTACAGATCCACACGCCGGTCGCGGAAAACGCCCCAAGACCGCCGCCGCGCCGCCACCTCATCCAGATCAATCGTTGCTGTTGTGATGCCTTTCGCCTCGCGGGATGCTTGCCCGATCAACTGACTGGTGTGGTCCGCGATGAAGGACGTCCCGTAGAATGTGACGGTGCGCTGGTCCTCGATCTCGGCGCCGGTCCGGTTGGATGCCATCACCGGCGTAATGTTGGCCGCCGCATGTCCGCGCATGGTGTTTTCCCAATGCGGCTGACTGTCATAGCCCGGATCATCAGGTTCTGACCCGATTGCAGTTGGATAAAGCAGCGCTTCTGCACCCATCAACGCCATTGCGCGCGCAGCCTCGGGAAACCACTGATCCCAGCAAATACCAACGCCCAGCCTGCCAAACGCAGTGTCCCACACCCGAAATCCTGTATCGCCATTCGAGAAAAAGAATTTCTCTTCATAGCCTGGCCCCTGCGGGATATGCGACTTGCGGTAAAGGCCCAGTTCGGTCCCGTCCGCATCAATCATCACCAGTGAATTGAAATACGCCTGATCCGCCCGTTCAAAGAACGAGATCGGCAGCACGACGCCCAACTCTTTGGCCAGTGCTGCAAAACGCGCAAGCATCGGATGACCTTCGCGGGGTAGGGCCAGATCAAAATGCGCGGGGTTCTGTGTCTTGCAAAAATAGGGATCGGCAAACAATTCTTGCAACAGGATCACCTGCGCCCCCTCTGCCGCCGCCTGCCGCACCATTTGTTCTGCGGTATCAAGGTTGCGTGCCTGTTCGCGCTCTGCCGCAAACTGGGTCACGGCGAACGTCACATTACGCATCCTTGAACCCTTCCAGCACATTCACCGTGTTGATGCCAACCGCCTCGATCGCATAACCGCCTTCCATGCAGATCACGGTGGGCAGCTTCATGCGTCCGATCCGGCGGCCCGCGTCGGTGAAATCATCGCTCTCCAGCTTGAAAAAACTGATGGGGTCTTCTTTGTACGCATCCACACCCAGCGACAGAACCAAAGCATCCGCACCCCACGCCTTGATCTTGGCGATGGCATCGTCGAGGGCTGTGGACCAGACATCATATCCCGTGCCCGGTGGCATGGGGTAGTTCAGGTTCGTCCCCTCACCAGCGCCCACACCGGTCTCATCCGCATAGCCCAGATAATAGGGGTATGCGTCTTGCGGCGCACCGTGAAGCGAGGCGAACATGATGTCATCCCTCCCGTAAAACAGCGATTGCGTGCCATTGCCGTGGTGAAAATCAATGTCCAGTATTGCCACCCGTGATGCACCAGACGTGCGAAACATCTGTGCGGCCACAGCGGCGTTGTTGATAAAGCAATACCCGCCATACTGGTCCGCCGTGGCGTGATGACCCGGTGGGCGGCACAAGGCGAAGGCACTGTCTGCTCCGGCCGCCACATGGCGCTGGGCGCTTTGCGCGCTGGCGACAGATGATAATGCGGCCGTCCATGTGCCTCGGGTCATCGCGGTCTCGGACGCATGGCAGTAATACCCCACCTTGCCGTCGATGTTGTTCGGGATGCGGTCCATGTGCATCCCGCGCGCTGGAACATTGGCGGCGATAATCTCGCCCGCCATACCGGCCGCCTTCCAGTCCTCCCATGCAGTTTGCAGGAACGTCAGATAACCGGGATCCAAAAGCGCGCCGATGGCCGCCATATCTACCGCATCCGGGACATGAAGGTCCGTCAGGTGCCGTTCCTTCAACCGGTTCAACACATATTCCACCCGCGAGGGGCGCTCGAACGGTGTGACGAACTCACCCCCCGAAAGCTCCGCCTGCGGGAAATGGAGCCGATGATCTTCGCTGTAAAATATACGCATATTGCTGACCTCACCTTGTCTCTGGGCGTTTGCCGGTTGCCTGCCAAACTGCACCTGATCAAATCCGGCGTCCATCCATTTTGATGCCCCGCAGGACCGCAAATGTGCAATGCGGGTCAAGAAGGTGAAACTCTAGTGGTTTAAACAACTGTAGGGGGCAGTTGCGTAACCATGCATATAGGTTGACAGGTTAGGGCTTTGCTTGTGCACTGTGCCAAACAAATAACAACACCAGCGGGGGAGATATTGAACATGTCAGATGAGGTGAAGCTCGAACGCATTCCGATGCCAGAGAAAAAGCCGGTCGTTGGAAACATTCTCTCTGTCGACAAGGACAAACCGCTGCAAAGCCTGATGGGTCTGACCCGCGAGTTGGGACCGATCATTCGGATGGACATGATGGGCACGCCGCTGGTCATCGTGTCTGGCCCCGAACTGGTGGATGAACTGTGCGACGAAAGCCGCTTTGACAAGGCGGTGCGCGGCACCTTGCGCCGGGTCCGTGCGATCGGGGGCGACGGTCTCTTTACCGGCGACACCCAAGAACCGAACTGGAGCAAGGCGCACAACATCCTGCTGCCGACCTTTAGCCGTCAGGCGATGAGCAATTATTTCCCCATGATGCTGGATGTGGCCGGTCAGCTGTGCCTCAAGTGGGAGCGGATGAATGCCGACGATGACATTGACGTCGTCCATGACATGACCGCCGTTGCCCTCGATACTATCGGGATTTGCGGGTTCAACTACCGCTTTAACTCCTTTTATCGCGAGGAATACCACCCTTTCATCAACGCCCTGACGCGCACGCTCGAGACCAGCATGAACCAGCGCGGTCTGCCGTTCGAGAGCGCGATGATGAAAAAGCAGTTGGCGCAAAAGGAAGTCGACGTCGCCTATATGAACAAGCTTGTCGATGATATCATCGCAGAGCGGCGCAAGGCGGGTGACCGGGTCGAGAACGATCTTCTGAACTACATGCTGGACGGTGTGGACAAGGTCACAGGCGAAGGGTTGTCAGACGAAAACATCCGCTACCAGATCAACACCTTCCTGATTGCGGGCCATGAAACCACGTCTGGCATGATGTCCTTTGCGCTCTACTTCCTGATGAACAATCCCGATGTGCTCTCCAAAGCCTACGAAGAAGCAGACCGCGTACTGGGACGCGATGTGTCGGTGCAACCGACGCTCAAGCAGGTGAACCAACTTACATACATCAACCAGATCTTGCTGGAATCGCTTCGCCTTTGGCCCACGGCGCCCGCGTTTTCGGTCTATCCCTACAAGGACGAGATCGTTGGCGGGAAATACAAACTCAAGGCCAACACATTCACAACTGTGCTGATCCTGATGCTGCATCGTGACAAAGAGGTCTGGGGACTAGAGCCAGAGAAATTCAACCCCGATCACTTTGCACCAGAAGCGGTCGCTGCACGTCCTCCGAATGCCTATAAACCCTTTGGCAACGGCCAGCGTGCCTGCATCGGGCGGCAATTCGCCATGCAAGAGGCCGTGCTGGCCATCGGTATGATCTTGCAACGTTTTGAGTTGGTTGATCACCAGAACTACAAGCTGAAGATCAAGGAAAGCATGTCGATCAAGCCGGACGGCCTGCGCATGAAGGTCAAGCTGCGCAAGGATATCCAACGCTCGACCCTTGTTGCAGGCGCGTCTGATCCTGCCGCTGCAACGACCGGTCTGTCGGACGCGGCCAAGCGGCCCAGCCACGGCACACCAGCGCTGATCCTTTACGGGTCCAACCTTGGCACCACCGAAGATTACGCGCGCACGCTGGCCCGCACCGCTGACCTGAACGGGTTTGATGTGACATTGGCGGACCTTGATGATTATGCCGGCAAACTGCCCACAAATGGCGCGGTCCTAATCGCTTGTGCCTCCTACAATGGCTCACCGCCCGACAACGCCAAGAAATTTACCGCATGGCTGGAAACCGCTGAACCCGGTGCTGCGAAGGGTGTAAAATACGCAATCTTTGGCTGTGGTCACAGCGACTGGGCCGCGACGTTTCAGGCAACCCCGCGGATCATCGACGCCGCATTGGAACGTCTGGGCGCAGAACGAATACTTGACTGCGCCGAAGGCGATGCACGCGATGACATCGACGAAAAATTTGACGCGTGGGCAGGCGATGTTTGGCCCGCCGTGGTCACATCGCTTTCGCTTGATCTGGACCTTGCTGATGGTGCCGATGCCGCCCCGCTTTACCTCGTGGAACGCTTGGGGGCCGCGGACGCGAACCCGGTGGCGCAACAATCGGGTGCACAACCCGCCCCGGTGCTGGAAAACCGCGAGTTGCAGAACGTCGCCCTCTCCAAACGCTCCACCCGCCAGATCGAAGTCGCCTTGCCGGACGGCATGACCTACCGCGCCGGTGATCACCTTAGCGTGGTGCCGGTGAATTCGGATGCCTTGGTGGGGCGCGTGTTGAAACGGTTCGGCTTTACCGCCGATGCGCAGATCCGCATTCAGTCCAGCGCCACGGATCACAGTCAACTGCCCGTGGACACGCCCCTGTCGGTGCACCGCCTGCTGTCCCAGATGCTGGAGCTGCAATCGGTTGCGGCGCGGCGCGATGTGGCCACGCTGGCGCGCTATACCGAATGTCCTCACTCTGGGCCAAAGCTCAAAGCGCTGGCCGGGGACGACTACAAAGCCAATGTGCAGCACAAACGCCGCTCGGTTTTTGACCTGCTGGAAGAGTTTGAAGCCTGCGAACTGCCCTTTGGCGTGTTCCTTGAACTGATGCCGATGCTGACGCCGCGCTACTACTCGATTTCATCCTCGCCGATGGTGGAGGCAGCGAAATGTTCGATTACTGTGGGCGTTGTGGATGAACCCTCGATCTCGGGCCATGGTCAATTCAAAGGTGTCTGTTCCAACCATCTGGCCGACACCCCAACCGGTGGCACGGTTCAGGTCTCAATCCGCGAGGCCAGCGGCGGCTTTGGTCTGCCGGCAGATTCCGCCACCCCGCTGATCATGATCGGGCC
Organism: Paracoccaceae bacterium; assembly: GCA_017854675.1. Lineage (GTDB taxonomy): Bacteria > Pseudomonadota > Alphaproteobacteria > Rhodobacterales > Rhodobacteraceae > Sulfitobacter. Next base: position 7,243 of record JAFMHE010000138.1, read on the forward strand.
GGGAACAGGTATCGCGCCTTTCCGGGGTTTTCTGGCCGAACGTGCCGCGATGAAAGCAGCGGGCACAGACCTTGGCGCCGCGATGTTGTTCTTTGGGTGTCGCCACCCGGATCAGGATTACATCTACCGCGATGAACTGGAAAGCTACGCCAAGGATGGCATCACCGATCTGCATGTCGCCTTTTCGCGGCAGGAAAAGCAAAAGACCTATGTGCAGGACATATTGCGTGAAAACCGTGATGCAGTCTGGGCGTTGATAGAGCAGGGCGCGCGCATCTATGTTTGCGGCGACGGCAGCCGGATGGAACCGGACGTGCGCCGCGCGCTGTCGCTGATCTATGCCGAGGAAAAAGACGTCAGCGCAGATGCGGCTGATGCGTGGCTGGACCAGATGGCTGACGCCGGCCGCTATAATCTGGATGTCTGGGTGTCCAACTGACGTTCAAACCCTGGACGTGAAAAAGCCCACCTCGGGGGGGGTGGGCTTTTCCGACGTAATGCAGGCGTCAAAGCTTAGGCAGCTTTGTCGGACTTCCACATTTTGGTTGTTGTGTCGCGCAGTGCTTCACCGCTCTCGGTGGCAACGTCACGGACATAGTCGTATGCGGCGCGCGCGTTGTTCATGGAGCAAGTGGACTGCTCGCGGACATATGTTGTCTGAACGTCGATCGCGTCTTTGACGGATTTCGCTGTGGCCAGTTTCTCGGCTGCTGTGATGCCACGGTTTACGTTGACATAAGCGGCCTGTGCGATGTTGCCCAGGATGTTTGCATAGCCGTGTGCGGCGCGAACCAGAGTGCTCTCCAGCGTCTTGTTGACCTGCTGTGATGTCTCGAACAAACCATCAGCGCGCTCTTTTGCGGTTGATGTTGTGCGCATCATCATTTCACGTGCGCCATCTGTCACACGGTCAACAATCTTGTTTGTCTCTGCTTCAACTGCTGCAGTGACGTTTTCGGTCTTTGCGGTGTTTTCTGTCTTCTTTGTCATTTCTTTTTCCATTCTTCATTAAGCCATGGGTGGGTCCGAATTGCTCATCAACTTCGGATGAGCTGTATTTGGGGGTTCTTATGCTGCAGTGCAACATTTTTCTGGAATGACGTGGGGTCAGAATTCGCGGTCTATAATAAAATATTTAAAATCAATTAGTTAAATTGGTATCTGTTTCGAAAAAATCCCTTCTGAGAAGTTCGCTGAACCGCGACGAGTGGGGCTTTTCGACTCATTTCACGCGAAATATGCTGCAATGCAGCATGTTGAGACTCACCCCATACCCTGCTAAGCTGCTTTTAGGCCCTGCCACCGATCGAGGTACCGCATGCGTGATTTGGACATCATCGAGATTGAAAAACTCAGACAGCTGAACCGGATCAAGGTGCTGGCGACCCTCGTTCTGATCGCATGCTTCATCGCAATGGTGATCGCCAAACTGCTGGAACACCATTATCCCGCTTTCGCGCTGGTCGCGGCCTTTGCCGAAGCGGCGACCATCGGGGGGATCGCGGATTGGTACGCGGTTGTGGCACTTTTCAAAAAACCGATGAACCTGCCGTTCCCCCACACGGCGATTATCCCCAACAACCAGCACCGGATTGCGGAAAATCTGGGTGGCTTCATCGACAACAACTTTCTTGCGCGCGGCCCTGTCAGTGAAAAACTGGCCCAAGTCGATTTTGCCGGTGAAATATCCAACTGGCTTTCGTCGCGCGCACGCTCACAAAGCCTTGCCAGTTTCATCGCGCGGCTGGTGCCGCAGTTATTGCAAGTGGTCGATCAAAAGGGGCTGGTACATTTCGCGACCGAACGCGTCAGCGGGCAGTTGGCAAAAACCGATGTGGCGCCGCTGCTGGGTAAGCTGATGCAAACCTTCACCAAGGATGGCCGCCACCTGCAACTGCTCGACGATCTGATCAGCGCGCTGCATCATTTCCTGAACGACGAAGAAACCGTTGAACTGGTCCGCACCAAGATCAAGCGCGAATTGCCTGTCATCTTTAACGTCATGGGGGGCGATACGCTGGTGGTTCGGCGCATCGTGCGCG